>JAFDXG010000178.1 GCA_018268105.1 Bacteroidota bacterium
CTCTACTATTACAGATACACCGGTGGCGACACCTATGTGTGGCGCTGGAAACCCGGTAGTGGTTGCCCGCCTAAAACTGCAGTGTTTCAAACCTATACTAACAAAGCGATTCTTGGTTTTGCATTTGCACCCAATGGGTTGTGTTATCAGTTAATTTTTACGGGTAGTGGACCATATGGTCTTGCTTTGCGCACAGTGGACTTTGCTTTAGGTACATTTGGACCAATCAAAAATATTACCCTGCCTACCGGAGTTACAATAACCCAGCAATCCGGTGACCTTACTTTAACACCTACCGGACAAATGCTGATGGTTTGGGATAAGCATTATCTGACCGTGAATTATGAGGATTATGCCACACCCAATCCGCTAAAAGCCACGTTGATTGCGGATTTAACTGGTAATCAAATAGTGGGTTTAAACTTTGCGGAAGGAAAACTTATTGCAGCGGATAATAATAACAAGTATTGGGACCTGAATATCCTTACCGGGGTAAAAACTGCTATAACGCAAACCCCATGTTATCAGAGTAATGACTTAACGGAAATCATTTCTGGTGTAGGTGTAGCGAAAAAATTATCTTCTGCAATTCCTACTGGTACTCCTGGTGTGTACGACCTCAGCTATGATATTAACGTGAGGAACTATGGAGGATGGGATGTTAGCAATGTTCAGGTTGCGGATTTATTGCGAGGTGCAGGAGCGCCATTTACTTTGACAAATGCTATTACTAATCTTTCGGTTTCATTTATAGATAACCCCGCAGGATTGACACTCAACGCCGGATATACCGGGTTAACTACTGGATCGGGGAAAGCGAATCTGCTGAATCCCAACCAGGTATTGCCTAATAACGTGGATAGTAATCATTTTACTATTAGAATTTCTTTCAGGGTATCTGGAATTGTGGTAGGTAAAGTATATAACAACAATGCCAGAGTAACAGGTAATGGATATGCGGGTTTAAGCCTTCAAGACACCTCTACAGATGGCGATAATCCTGATTTGAACAATAATGCCAAACCTGATGATCCCGGAGAAGACATTCCCACTCCATTTGTTGTGTTGGTAGCTGCCGAGAGCCCGCCCTGTGATGCATTGAATAAAATTTTATATCTGCAGAATTTTGGAACAGGTACAATTTTGAGTACTCCTATCCCTGCGGCTACAGGTTCTGCAGGTACTGCTTCCACTCAATATACAGGAACTACTACACAGCCTGTTGACGTTGAAAAATATACCCTGGCAAGGAATGCCAATATGGGTAATACCACCAACTGGATCAGTCTTACAGATCATACGGGCGGTTCTAACGGCAGGATGATGCTTGTAAATGCAGATGTAAAAGCAAGTAAAATTTATTATGACGATATCAATATCACCTGCGGCAACCTTAAATATTCTCTGTTTGCATTTGTATCGAATATCGGTAACTCAACTTATTCAAATTTTTGCGATGCCTTCGGAGGTTTAGTGCCACCTAAGCTGACATTTACTGTCCGTGATGCATCAAATGGTACTATTATTACCAACTTAACCACACCTAATATTACCAGCGCAGCATGGACACAATATGGGATGAAATTTGTAATGCCTGCCGGTATTTCTAAAATAACAATTGAAATTACCAATGCTGCTGCTGGCGGTTGCGGCAATGACCTCGCAATTGATGATATACAATTTGGGTTGTGTGATCCTACACCAACAGTGTCTGTTAATAATACTGCAGGTTGTACAAATGGTATCACTACTTTTAGTGCAGCATTAAGTGATACAACTGTAATTTCGGGTCCACTTGAATACCAATGGCAAATCAGCACAGATAACGTAAACTGGACTAATATTTCGGGGGCTAATAATGTTACCTATACTATTAATCCCGTGACTGCTGGTGATGTTGGAAAATATTACAGGGTGATTGTTGCTGCAGCAGGTAATATATCTAATGTTAACTGCAGGTATGTATCACCTGGATATTACCTGACCGCTAAAACACCATCAGTTGCTCCAGCATCAATTACACCATCACCTTTAGCTACCACCTGCCCGGGAAATTCTGTGTTACTTACGCAGGTGGGCGGTACTTTGGGAACAAATGCAGTGTACAAGTGGTACAGGAATAGCTGCGGCGACACCCTGATTGGAACAGGTAATTCTATTTCTGTTATTCCTAATGTTACCACTACTTATTATGTAAGAGCTGAAGGTGACTGTAATACGACAATCTGTGCGCAGGTTACCATCACCGTAAAATCCTGTGTGATATTGCCCGTAGAGTTCCTCCAGTTTAATGCAGTACAGCAGAGCAATCTGGTAGACCTCAACTGGAAGGTTATCACTTCAGAACAACTCAGTTTTTTTGATGTGGAACGTTCATCAGACGGCACTAATTTCTCAGCCATAGGCAGAGTAGAAGCAAGTAGTACACCGGTGAATAGCGCTGCAGGCTTTAATTTTAAAGATGTGTCTGTTGGTGATGCAAGTGGTAATGTATTATACTATCGTATCAATGCCGTAAGCAAAGATGGCGGTCGTAAATATAGTTCAATATTAGTGGTGCGCCTGTCGGGTACGGTAAGCCAGAAAATAAAAGTGAGTCCCAACCCGGCAAATACTTCCGTTTCGCTTAGTTTTTATTCGGCCTTGAGAGGCAATGTAGATGTACAATTACTTGATATGACAGGTAAGGTTGTGCTCAAAGATCAGCAAAGGGTTGAAGCCGGGCAGAATATTATTACTCTTGATCAGTTAGGCCGATTTAGCGAGGGGGTATATACAATATTGATCAGGATTACAGACCGATGGGAGCGAGAGCGAATTATCATCAAGCGGTAATCAATTTATAAGATCTTAATAAGCCGGGTATAATGTTCAAACGTGAGGTAAATTCATATTTCTCACGTTTGAACATTTTTTGATTTTAACCATTACCAATTTGTATTGATAATTTACATTTGACTTAGCATAGCAATGCTCCTTTATGGCTTATTTCCATGCCAGATGATAATTGCAAAATGTTTTCAAATGTTGTTAACGCAATTTCATTAAGAGCTTCTGCAGTAAAAAATGCCTGGTGAGCAGTAACAAGTACATTAGGGAAACTCATCAGCCGTTGTATGGTATCATCATCGATAATATTTTCTGACATATCCTTAAAAAATAGTTTTTCCTCCTGTTCATATACATCAATACCAAGGTATCCTATCTGACCTGTTTTTAGGGCTTCTATAGAATCTGTGGTATTGATCAGTTTTCCCCGGCTGGTATTGATAAGCATAACACCTTGTTTCATTTGTACTATAGTGCTCCTATTAATTAAATGATGGGTTTCTGGAGTAAGCGGGCAATGAAGAGAAATAATATCAGATTGACTGAAAACCTCGTTTAGAGATTTGTATACTACGCCAATTTTTTTAAGTTCCTGATCTTCGGAAAGATCATGTCCCATAACATTACAACCTAAGCCTATCATTATCCTGCAAAACGCCTTGCCGATATTCCCGGTACCAATAACACCTACCGTCTTTCCATGGAGATTAAATCCCAATAAACCTTTCAGGGAAAAATTCTGTTCTCTTACCCTGTTATACGCTTTATGTATTTTCCTGTTGAGTGTAAGGATCATGGCAAGGGTATGCTCTGCCACTGCTTCAGGGGAGTATGCCGGTACCCGGCAAACTTTTAAGCCATATTTTTTTGCAGCCTCCAGGTCTACATTGTTGAATCCTGCACATCTCAATGCAATGATTTTAATTCCATTTGCTGCAAGTGCCTTTATCACGTCTGCATTTACTTTATCGTTTACAAAAACACAAACGGCTTCCGCAGATGTTATAGCGTGTACAATATGCGGACCGAGATGGGTGTCGAAAAACTCCAGTTCAAATCCGAACGTCTCGTTATGTTTATTAAAGAATGTCTTATCGTATGTTTGGGCAGAGAAAAATATTATTTTCATAGTAGTGCAAATTTATTTCAAAGTTCTTTTATTAATATCATTTCCATTATTTTAGGAAAAACCCATATAGCATAACTTACCTTTAAAAGGGAAAAGAGTAAAGGAATGAATTTTCCTCCCGAATACGGCCCGCTTGCAGCGGTTACTCCCGGTACTCCCGGCGGGCTGTGCACCATGCTTGCGGAATATGGCTCCATGTCACTGAAGGAAGTATTAGCGCCGGCAATGGAAATGGCAGCGCTTCAGGCGCTTAATATCCTCGAAAATTTTGATCTGAAAAGTATGGGCTATAATTCAGCAAACTATATTCATACCATCTGCCAGGCTATGCAATATGCTTTTGCCGACAGGGATTTTTATTACGGTGATCCTTATTTCCCGCCTGAAGAGCCAATGAAAGGGTTGCTTTCGAAAGACTATGCCAAAACAAGGGCTGCGCTTATAAATCCTAAGAAAAACAATCCTGATATAGGACCGGGAGATCCATATCCGTATGAAGGGAAGATCAACCCTTATCTTGATTTACTCAGGCAGCGCGGTTTTTCGCCTAAAGGGAATAATAAAGACACACCTGGAAGTGCTACTCCAAAACATGACGTGTCGGCTTATTTCAAATACAGACATGAAACTCCCGGAATTGATTCTGCTTATATGGATAGGTTATGGCGCGGTACTACTTCGGTTGAAGCGGCAGATGAAGATGGATGGGTAGTATCAATTACGCCAGGCGGAGGGTGGATACCGGCATGCATAGCCGGCAATACAGGAGTAGGTATGAGTCAGCGCATGCAAAGTTTTGTTTGTGACAGTACACTTGATCCGTTTAATGTGGTAGCACCTGGTAAAAGGCCAAGAGTAACGCTGACGCCTACCCTGGCATTAAAGGATGGAAAGCCTTATCTGTCTTTTGCTGTTCAGGGCGGAGATACTCAGGATCAGAATTTGCTCCAGTTTTTTCTTAATGTTTCTGAATTTGGTATGACAGTGCAGGAAGCTGTTGAAGCTGCTAATGTGAATACCGATCAGTTGTGGCTTTCGCTTGGCAGCACTACAATAAGCGACAGGGCACCCAGGGCCGGCAGTATTTTACTCAACAGCGAAACGCCTCCCTCGGTGAGAAAAGAGCTTATTAAAAAAAAGGATATAAGCCGGAGTATTCATCAAGAACATCAGGCCCTATTAATGCTATATATTTCGACTGGAAACATAAAACGCTTTGGGGTGGGAGCAGCAATCATGGAGAAGATTATGGCATAGGCTGGTGATCATTATTTTTTCTTTTTGTTCCATTGAAATTTTATGCCACCGATAAACCAACGCCCTGGCATGATGGCGCCCAGTAAATCACTGTACTGTCTGTTAAATACATTATCCAGTTCTGCAAAAACAATCAGCGACCTATGTAAGAAAAAATATTCAGCTTTTGTGTTCATTACAAAATAATCCGGCGTAATGGTTGCATTAATTGATGATGCTATCTGTTCCTTTCTTTTCTTATACAACCCGTTTATACTCACTGCCAAATCTTTGAATTGGTATATCACAGAGAAATTAGTGAGAAATTTGGCGTGCGATGAAATATAAAATGACGGTACACTATCGCTGCTCTTACTGTCAAGCCAAAGTAAACCAAGGCTTCCTGATAACCGGTGTTGTTCAGAGAAATGATGTGTATATTGTATATCAGTTTCAAACCCGGTTGTATTTACTGATGCAATATTTTTAGCGAGGGCATAAGTGCCTGTAGGTATTAGATTTTCCTTCCTTGGCATTTCACTATAAGGGGTAGTGCTATAGTCTATAAGACGCTGATGAAAACGCTGAAAAAAAGTTGCCGATATTTTGAGATAAGTTTTTACAAACAAGTCGGCGCCTGCTTCATAGCTTACTGAGCGCTCAGCTTTCAGATCAGGGTTACCAATGGATCCTGATTTTACAACCGGTTTATTATAATTATTATATCGTTCTGTAAAATCTGCATCACGTATGGTTTTTCCAACGCTTCCCCGCAATTGCAGATTTTTGTTCTTATAGGAAATATCTAATTGCGGAACAATTTCTGAAGGTATATTTCTGAAAATTACCCATTGAAAAGAAGGATGAATATAGAGGTTGCGAATGAGTTGATGAGACAATGATACGAATGGTGAAGCAAGGAAAAGGTCATGGTTCCCCCTGTCATTGGACCGGATAATTTTTTGCTGGTAATTGAAGCCCGCTATCAGTGTAGTTTTAGTACTCAGCTCATTCTGATATTGCAGCAGAGCCTGGTAGAGTTTTGAAATATTTGAATTTGCTGAAGAAGCAGGAGTAAACATAAAGTTGTCATTTACATGTTTAAAACCAATATCAAACTTCAGCTCATGTTTTTGTGTATGAAAACCCACACTCAACTGTTGCCAGTGGGAAGCTACTTTTTCTGTTGCAGTATCAAATGAATAAGTTGTATAAAAATTTTGTGCTGCAAAGTTGCGGTTATCATAAGCATACCGGTAAGCGATATCCCATTTTGGGTTGAAATAATATTTTGCCGAAACAGATGCGGTGGTATTATGAAAATACCCTTTGATCCCTCGTTGTTGTACACCATCTGCATTATTTGTAATAAATCCGCCACTTATACTAAAATTCTTTTTACTGTAAAACATACCTGCATCCGCATTCAAATAGCCGTATTCGCCTGCTGAAATTCCTGCATTGGCAGTTGCAATATCCTGATCCTGTTTTGCAGTAAATGTTTTAGTGAAAACATAGATTACGCCGCCAACAGCATCAGCGCCATATATTGCTGAGGAAGCCCCTTTTAAAATCTCTATCCTGTCTATTTCAGCAGGAGCAATGGGTATATAACTGTTGAAATGCCCTGTATTAGGATCATTCAGGCGCATGCCGTCCAGTATCACCAGTACCTGCTGATAAGTACCCCCTCTCAGCACAATATCGCTTTGCGATCCCATAGGACCCCGTGCCTGTATCTCCACACCTGGTACATAGCGCAGCAGTTCATCTAATGAATGAACAGGCAGGTTTTTAAAATTTTCTCCTTTAATGATAGTTATATTTCGTCCTGTTTCAGAAGATCTTTTCTGACTTAGGGTAGCTGTTACAGTTATGGGATCTAATTCAATTTCCTGAGCTTGTATTATATGACCGGCTAAAAGCAGCAGTAGCGGTATTATTTTCTTCATTTTAAACTATTAGTGGCAGCAAATGTAGGAACTTGTAATAAATGAACTCATTTGTTTGCGCGACTGAAACAGGTAATATCATAAATATTGATGTTAACAAAAGTTAGTTAGCCCCTTCCTGTAATTTTATATACCAACTGTCCAACTATTTCGCGAAGAAAAAGACTCCAGTTTCTGATGGCTCCTCCTGAGGGGAGAATATAATCGGCAAATGCATACTTTTCAATGGGTGTAACCATATAAGCACAGGGAAAAGCTTTTATTTGCAACCCGGCTTTCTCAAAAGTTTTTTTAGCCCTTGGTATATGAAGTGCGGAGGAGATTAGTAAATAGGGTGGTGCAAAGTGCATGGAGTCTATTATTCGTTTGGCATTGCCGGCATTCTCAGCAGTATTGCGCGAATCGGGGTCAGCAAAAATATTGCCGGAAGGAATCCCCAGGTTAATCAATTGCTGCCTGGCAAACTCGGCTTCCCTGAAAACCTTTTTATTCAAAATTGATGCATCGCCTGCAGCGATAATAATTTTACGGATATGCCCGGTTTTATATAGTTCAGCCGTCTGAATAAACCTGTCGGCACTTTCGTTGAAATAGGTTTTATTGTCTTTTTTATTCATTCCGGCAAAGCCACCGAGCAGTATACCTGCACTAAAAGTTTCTTCTTGCCGCAATTCAATTTTTTCAGGTTGGTAGGCTATGAAAAGTTTATTAATAATAAAATTATTACTGAATAGTAGCAGCATTATTACACCTGCGATATGGCACCTCTTTTTTCGTTTCTCATTTTTTGAAAATATGCCCCACACAAATACGAGTACTATCCACAAAAGCGGATTCAAAATAGCTGTAACAATTTTGGAAAGGATCAACATGAGGCGCCAAGGTAATGAAATCCGCTAAAACATATATCGGGTATATCAATTTCGCAGTGTAAAAGTTGAAGGTACAGGTATTTTGTTTTCTGATGAATAATTATAAAATCCTTCTCCTGACTTGATGCCCAATTTACCTGCTGCTACCATGTTTACCAGCAAAGGACATGGTGCATATTTAGGATTTCCAAATCCTTCGTTTAAGACCCGTAATATACTCAAACAAACATCCAAACCTATGAAATCTGCCAGTTGCAGCGGCCCCATAGGGTGTGCCATACCCAGCTTCATTACGGTATCAATTTCGTTTACACCTGCCACTCCTTCATAGAGACTGTATATAGCCTCATTTAGCATGGGCATTAAAATTCTGTTGGCAATAAATCCGGGGTAGTCATTTACAATACACGGAGACTTGCCAATCATTTCGCTAAGCTTCACAATAGTTTCGGTCACTTCTTTTTCAGTAGAGTAGCCATTGATAATTTCCACCAGCTTCATTACCGGCACAGGGTTCATAAAATGCATACCAATTACCCTGCCTGGCCGCCTGGTAACAGATGCTAAAGCAGTGATAGATATTGAGGAAGTATTGGACGCCAATATTGTTGCGGATGGTGTTAGGGAATCGAGCTGTTTGAAAATATCAAGTTTAAGTACTTTATTTTCTGTAGTGGCTTCAATAACAAGGTCTGCATTTTCTACGGCTTCAGACAAACTTGTGGTAGTGGTAAGCTGTTTGAATATATTTGTTTTTACTTCTTCAGTAATTATTCCTTTACTCAATTGTCTTCCTGCATTTTTTTCGATAACCTGTACCGCATTTTTCAAAGAATCGGAATTGATATCAGTCAGGGTAACTGAAAATCCAAACTGCGCAAAAACATGGGCAATTCCATTACCCATTGTGCCTGCACCTATAACTGCAACTTTACTAATGGTATCCATAGTTCATTGGTGATTTGGTGAATGGGGAATAGTGAGAATTTGAGAGACGTGAAACGATAAATCTGCAACCTGCAACCTGCAACCTGCAACCTGCAACCTGAAACCTGCAACCTGATAGCACACTGCTCATCGCTCAAAGCCTACCGCTCTATTAATTTTTCTTTTTAAAATCCCCGCGTTTCCAGGCATTAATAAACTCACTCCATGCAAAAGGATTAAATATATTCATAGGCGGAGCCTGTCCCTGGTAGTAGTAGCTCTGTGCATTTTTCGATAGTGCATAATTTGTAGCTTCGCCACCATCTCTCGGCAGCATACGCATAAGCGCTTTTCGTTTGGCTTCACTGGTATTTTGGCGGGCTATTTCAATACCATCATCCGGTACATCGTTATTTACAAAATCCCGTTCAAACTGCTCTCGTGTTGGTCTTGCCCTGATGATAGCAGTAGGGAGGTATACCGTATCTTCTGCCATCAGTTTCACCATATTGTATTGATTACCCGGTATATCTAATGGAATTTTATCTGTCTCGGTTCTGTATGACACATGTGAAAAGCGTACCTGGTCTCCTTTGAGTACCACAATGGAAAAAACACCTTGTTCATTAGTAATCGTTCCGCGGTTCTGCCCTACCACCATTACTGTTACACCCGGGATACCCTTCAGGCTGTCGTGTGTCATAACAATTCCATACAACTGTACCACAGAATCCTTTAAAGATTCAAACTGTGCTTTAGCGGCAAAAGGACAAGCCAGCAACAAAAGAAATATATATCGTAAAAAATGTTTCATCAGCCGCGTAATATAGTTAATAGTTACAATAATAACTGAACTTAGGAAAAAAAACAAAGTAAGCATTTATCGGGCTAAATTTGCGGAGGAATTAACCTTTTAACAAAAAGTTCGATAGATGACTGAAAGTGATATTTTAAAAGCATTGAGTAATGTAATTGAACCCGATCTGGGCAAAGATCTCGTAACACTTAATATGGTGAAAGATATTGTGATTGAAGGAAATACAGTATCATTCACCGTTGTACTTACTACACCTGCCTGCCCGCTCAAAGACATGATAAAAAATGCATGCATTAATGCGGTGCACCTGATGGTAAATAAAAATGCTGAAGTACATATAAAGTTTACAGCTAATACCAATAGCAACAGAATGGACAAGAGCAGCGTGTTGCCGGGTGTAAAAAATATTATTGCCGTAGTGAGTGGTAAAGGTGGCGTTGGAAAATCTACTATAGCTGCAAATCTTGCACTTGCTTTAGCAGAAGGTGGTGCATCTGTAGGATTGATGGATGCTGATATTTACGGACCGAGTGTGCCCATTATGTTTGGATTAAGAGGCGAGCGTCCTTTGATGAAGAATGTTGGCGATAAAGGAGTAATTATTCCTATGGAAAAGTTTGGTATAAAGTTGATGAGTATCGGATTGCTTGTCGATGAAAAGCAGGCCGTAGTTTGGCGTGGACCAATGGCAAGCAGTGCTTTGAGGCAATTTATTACTGATGTAGAGTGGGGGGAGCTTGACTACCTGGTAATTGATATGCCGCCAGGAACAGGGGATATTCACCTTACACTGGTACAAACCGTACCTGTTACCGGGGTAGTGGTGGTTACCACACCGCAACCTGTAGCATTGGCCGATGCAAAGAAAGCAATTGCAATGTTTGGTCAGGCACAAATTAAAGTGCCGATAATAGGTATTGTGGAAAACATGAGTTGGTTTACTCCTGCAGAATTGCCTGATAACAGGTACTATATTTTTGGAAAGGAAGGTGGTAAAAAGATGGCTGAAGAATTTGATATACCCCTGCTTGGTCAAATACCATTGGTGCAAGGTATCAGGGAAGGTGGTGATACCGGTGTGCCACTGATGGTAAGTGATGATACCATTACTCAAAAAGCATTCTGGAATATTGCCGGTAATACTGCAAGAAGTGTTTCCATGCGCAATGCCAAAATGGACCCGACAAAAATAGTAGAGATAGTGGTATAGGTATTAGCTGTATGCTATAAGCTATCAGCTATGAGTTATAACAATTAATGCATCAATACTTAAAGCTCTAAACCCATAGCCCTCCGCCCAAAGCCCAAAGCTTTAATTTAATATTTTCGCCGAATGCATAGAAATAGACTTGTTGAAGCCATCAAAAATAAGGGAACATACCTGTGTGTAGGATTGGACAGTGATTTGTCAAAAATTCCAAAACATCTGCATGTACACCCCGATCCGGTTTTTGCATTTAATAAAGCAATAATAGATGCTACCCTGGATCATTGTGTGTCATATAAAATCAATACGGCTTTTTATGAAAGCCGGGGAATAAAAGGTTGGGAATCGCTTGAAAGAACGGTTGCATATATTCCGGATACTCATTTTAAAATTGCTGATGCTAAGAGAGGGGATATAGGAAATACTTCCACACAATATGCCAAAGCTTTTTTTGAAACGCTCAATTTTGATGCAGTTACCGTCGCGCCCTATATGGGGTCAGACAGTATACAGCCTTTCCTGGAATATGAAAAAAAATGGACGATTGTTTTGGGGCTTACCTCTAATAAAGGCGCTACTGATTTTGAAATGCAGGAAGCCGGGGGTGAAAAACTTTATGAAAAAGTATTACGTACCGTGAGCCACTGGGGTAATCCCGGCAATCTGATGTTTGTAGCAGGTGCTACACAGGCGGAAGAATTTATTAATATTCGACGTATACTGCCGGAACATTTTTTACTTGTTCCGGGTGTGGGTTTTCAGGGTGGTAGTCTGAAAGATATTTCTGAAAAGGCAATGAACAAAGATTGCGGAATACTGGTAAATGTTTCCCGTGCTATAATATTTGCCGGTGAAACCGAAAATTTTGCCGAAGAAGCAAGAGCTATAGCAGCACAGTATCATGAAGAAATGAAACAGTATTTAAGGTAAGCTACCCATATTTTTTTCTCACAGATTACACAGATATTCACAGATTATTTTTTCTGTGTAAATCAGTGGCATCCGTGAGAAACCAATTTCTCTCACAGATTTCGAAGAATATCACAGATTATTTTTTGTGGCTATGTCTCTAATCCATTATTCCTGCCAGCTCAAGGCTTTTCTTTTTCAACTTTCTTATTTCAATGTCTTCAATAATGGCATCGGGAGCAAGAATAAGGGAAACATTGTTTTCTTTCCACCAGTTGTTTTCTTTCAGTTCTTTAAAGGGTAATACGCCAACAAGATATTTGCGTTCGCCTGCGTGCCATTCTTCTATCCACTCAAATTTTTCACGGGGGATAGTTTTCCATTCATCAAAGCTTACATAAGTGCGTACATAAAAATCATTTGTAAGTTGCTGGGGTTGGTGGTGATATAATTTTTTGTATTCATAACGATAATCGTAACGCAATGCAGATATATCACTCAAAACCGCAGATGCAGTAGGAAAGCTACCGGCGCCTTTACCGTAAAAAAACTGTTTGTCAGCAAAAGAAGTTTCAATGACAACACCGTTAAATTCATTTTTTACAAATGCCAGCGGGTCATCATGTTTTACAAACTGCGGAAGAACAAATGCCGCCACCTTTCCATTATGCAGTTTCTTCGCCTGCGCTACCAGTTTAATTTCAAAGTTTTTTTCTTTTGCTATAGCAGCATCGGTAAGTTTGATGTGCTGTATGCCATTAAATACAATGTGCTCTGGTTTCTCAACTATACCGTAGGCATGTGTGAGGAGGAAAGTCCATTTATTTAATGCATCCCATCCGTCAACGTCAAGAGTGGGATCCACTTCTGCAAAACCCAGTTGCTGGGCAAGTATTAAAGCCTGTTTGAAGTCAAGCTTATCTTCAAACATTTTAGTAAGGATAAAATTTGTTGAGCCATTTACTATAGCACGGATGGAATGCAGCAGATCATTGTCATAATATTCTTCGAGATTTCTGATTACCGGTATTGATGCACAGGCTGCAGATTCGCATAAGAAAGGCTGATTGTATTTTTTTTGAAGTTCCAGTATTTCCGGTAAATGCTCTGCTATCATTTTTTTGCTGGCGCTAACTACTGCTTTCCCATTTTTTAAAGCAGTAGAAATGATTTCGAATGCCGGTTCTGATTCATTAATCACTTCTACTATCACATTAATTTCCGGATCATTTAAAAGGTTATCGCGGTCGGTTGTAAATAAGTTATCCGGTGCATTTCTTTTTTTGCCGGCATGTTTTATGCAAACTTTTTTGATGGTAGCTCTTAATGATGGAGTTTGTTCCAGTACTTTGTACAATCCTTCACCCACTACACCAAAACCAAATAAACCGATATTCAACTGTTTATGTGCTTCCATATTTTTAATTTACTATTTTTAAATAACGCTTGCTTTCTTCATGGACAAACCCGGTTATAATCGTTTCAATTTTATCATATTCAAGTAAAAATCCATCGTGCCCGTAAAGTGAATTAATGAGTTCATAACTGGCGCCGGGAACCAAGTTTGCAATCAGCTTTTGTTCTTCCGGGGGAAAAAGCAAATCATTACTTATACCAATTACCAGTGTTTTTGCTTTTATGCGCTGCAATGCCTGGGCCACTGATCCTCTTCCGCGGCCAAGATCGTGGGCATCCATTGCTTGTCCAAGCCGGTAATAACTAAAGGCATTAAACCGCTTTGCCAGTTTTTCACCCTGGTAGCGTTGGTAGCTTTCTGCTGCTTCACCACCAAAATGATGTGCAACCGGCCAGGCTGTTTTTTTATCCCGTGGCTGAGTCAGGTTATAAGTATCGTAATTTCGGTAGCTTAGTAATGCAATACTTCGGGCAGCTTTCATCCCCTGAATACCGGCTTCCTGGTTTTTTTCTTTCCAGGTGTCATCGGTTTCGATACACATACGTTGCGAAGCATTGAGTGCAATACCCCATGGTGAATGTTGTGCATTCGTGGCAAGTGCTATTATATGTTCAAACAATAGTGGCTCTTCAACTGCCCATTCCAGCAGTTGCTGCCCACCCATAGATCCGCCAATACCGATATAAACTTTTTCAATACCAAGTGCATTTTTTAAATGCTGATAAGCACGTATCATATCTCTTGTGGTAAACATCGGGAAATCATGATACCATCTTTCTCCGGTTTGAACGTTTATTTCAAGTGGCCCTATACTGCCATAGCAACTTCCCGGCATATTCACGCATATTATGAAATAAGTGGCGGGATCAAAGAGTCTGCCTTCTCCTACCAATCCCGGCCACCAATCTGCAGGATTGCTATTAGCTGTGAGCGCATGAAAAACCCAAACTACATTATCCTTTTTGGCATTAAGCTTACCCAAAGTAGTATAAGCTAAATGATATTCTGGTAATATAGTACCATTCTCCAGTGTAAATGATTCTTTATGTTCAAAAACTTCAGTTGCCATGCTGTTGTTTATCGTTACGGGTTTGGGGTTTATGGTTTTGGGTTTCAGGTTACTGGTTTCGAGTTTCTAATTCACATATCACCTCTCACGTTTTAAACTCAGATTACTAATCACTGACCACTAACCACTGATTTCTTCTCTCATTCCTTAGTTCCCGAAAACTTTCTTGAAGGCCTGTTCAAAATCTGCTTTAATATCATCTATATGTTCAATACCAACACTGATACGAATCAGATTGGGTTCTACACCGGCCGCTTTTTGTTCATCATTACTTAGCTGCTCGTGAGTGGTAGAAGCAGGATGAATTGCCAGAGTTTTGGCATCTCCCACATTAGCCAGATGACTCACGAGTTGAAGTGAATCAATGAATTTTCTACCTTGTTCTTTACCTCCTTTAATACCGAAGTTTAGCACACCGCCCGCTCCTTTGGGAAGATATTTTTGAGCAAGCTTATAATATTTACTACTTTCCAATCCTGGGTACCAAACAAATTCAACATCAGACCGGGCTTCCAGCCATTTAGCAAGAGCCAGTGTATTTTGTACGTGTCTTTCCATTCTGAGTGACAGTGTCTCTACACCCTGTAAGTTTAAAAAAGAATTGAACGGACTTTGGCATGCTCCTAAATCGCGTAATCCTTCCACTCTTGCACGGATGGCAAAAGCAATATTGGGTAATCCCAATGGGTTTCCTTCGCCAAAAACCTGCCAGAAATTTAATCCGTGATAGCCTTCACTCGGTTCGCTGAACTGCGGAAATTTACCATTTCCCCAATTGTAATTTCCACCATCAACAATAACACCACCTATAGAAGTACCATGGCCGCCTATCCATTTTGTAGTTGCCTCCACTACCACATTTGCGCCTAATTTTATGGGCTGAATGAGATAGCCACCTGCTCCAAAAGTGTTATCTACTATTAATGGTAAATCATGTTTTTTGGCTATCGCAGAAATTTTTTCAAAATCGGGTACGCTTAAACGGGGGTTGCCAATTGATTCAACATAAATAGCCCTGGTTTTGTTGTCAATTTGCTTTTCGATATTTGAAACATCATCAATGTCAGCAAATCTCACATCAATACCCAGTCGTTTGAATGCAACTTTAAATTGATTGTACGTACCGCCATACAGATAAGTAGATGCTACAAAATTTTCACCTGCCTGTAATATATTATGAATCGCCAGAAGCTGCGCTGCCTGCCCTGATGAAGTTGCCACAGCGGCTACTCCGCCTTCTAATGCAGCAATACGTTTTTCAAACACATCTGTAGTGGGATTCATGATACGGGTATAAATATTTCCAAATGCCTTTAACCCGAATAAGTTTGCAGCATGTTCCGTATTGTCAAACTGGTAAGATGTGGTTTGATAAATAGGGACTGCTCTCGATTTGGTTGTTGGGTCAATTTCCTGTCCGGCATGTAATTGTAAAGTTTCGAAGTGATAGTTGCTCATTGAAAAACAATTTTAATAAAATGAATAAATAATAACGACAGATAGATGAATGCAAAATCAATGTGAGTCAGACTTTATCAGGCACAAAAAATTTAATATGCCTAAGCCTTGCAACAACAGTATGGATACTTCTTTGTTACACTGAAAAAAAGTCAATATCATATTTTGACATCATTGACGGTTGGTTTAATTAGTCTATAAAATTAATAGACTTATAATTATAACCAAATTTTTCTTTGATAAAACATTATTCTATCCAACAGAACAGGTACAGAAATCAGTTTAGTTGTAATACATGTTGTGTTCGCTTTGATCGTAAACTGTTTTTTGTATTCTGGCAACAGCCGGAATTGGTTAAACAAAATAATTGTCAAACACACCTATCAGAAACTTTGATTGTTGGAGGATATCTTTATGCGGCCGGACATAAAAAAACTCTTCCAACAGGTCATCGGAAGAGCTTAATATATTATTGAAAGGAAATAATACAGGCTGGTCTTCTGACTTATCTGTCACGCTTGCTGCGTGATGGAGTTGGCACCTTTCCCCATACCGCTGTTTTGCGGTACGGAACAGGTTGTCAAGGCTTCATTGGGCCAGTCCCTCAGCCTTTCTTGATAAGCGATTTTTTAAAGAACTGACGCAAAGGTAATAGTTAAATTGATAAAATTTCAAAAAAAAAATTACAAGTAATTAAAATTTAAAATTATTGTCCCTATCTTTGTCCACCAGTTTAGTAGAGTAATAAAAATTCGCTTTGATGGTACTAAGAAATACATGTATGTGTTGTTGGCAATCAGGTATCAGGTATCAGGTATCAGGTAGAAATTGTTGAGAACCTGGAACCGGGTGTTAATAACAAAAAAATACTTACCATCAACTTAAGTGAATATGACTCATACAGATCCACAAAGCGAAATTCAAAAGGTTTCGTCGTTAATACAGGGAACAAAGGATATAGCACAAAGCTTGTTCAATATAGCAAAACAATTTCCCGGGCAGGTAGTTTTTTCCACAAGTTTCAGTTGGGAAGATCAGATTATTTCTCACATTATATTCAGCGAAAACCTGGATATAGAGGTATTTACTTTAGATACGGGTCGCCTGTTTCCTGAAACTTATTCTACCTGGAGCCGCACACTCGAAAAATACAATCACAAAATTACAGCCTATTATCCCGATGCCGTTTCATTGCAGCAATTTGTAGCTGAAAAAGGTCCCAATAGTTTTTATGAATCAGTGGAAAACAGAAAACAATGCTGCCATATCCGTAAAGTAGAACCCCTTCAGCGTGCTTTAAAAGAGAAAAAAGTATGGATTACAGGAATCCGCGCAGCACATTCTCCCAACAGGCATGATATGAAACCTCTTGAGTATGATGAAGTAAATAAGGTTGTAAAGTTTCATCCCCTGCTCAATTGGACTACAGATGAAGTGACCGGATTTATCAACGATAATAATATACCCTACAATCCATTGCATGATAAAGGTTTTGTAAGCATCGGCTGTGCGCCCTGTACCAGGGGAATACGCCCGGGAGAAGATTTTCGTGCAGGAAGATGGTGGTGGGAAGATGCAGCCAATAAAGAATGTGGATTGCATGTGCATGAATCAGCAGGTTAAGAGATAATAAAAAGGTATTTATAGTTTATTGTTTACGGTTAATAGTGAGGAGTATAATAAATTAACGATTCTAACTTCAAACTATAAACCAAAAATTTTGAAAAATGGGTTTACATCATTTAGATTATTTAGACGAACTGGAATCGGAGTCCATTCATATCTTCCGGGAAGTAGCAGGACAGTTTGAAAAACCTGCATTATTGTTTAGCGGGGGTAAGGATTCCATTGTGCTGGTACATCTGGCCTTAAAAGCATTTCGTCCCGGGAAGTTTCCTTTTCCTTTAGTGCATATTGACACCGGGCATAATTTCCCGGAAGCGCTGGAGTTTCGCGATAGCCTGGTAAAAACTATTGACGAAAAGCTAATCGTTAGTAAAGTAGAAGATACCATAAAAGAAAGAAGACTCACTGAACAAAAAGGAAAATTTGCCAGCCGTAATCAATTGCAGACCTATACTTTGCTGGATACTATTGAGGAAAACGGATTTGATGCCTGCATCGGAGGTGCAAGAAGAGACGAAGAAAAGGCGAGAGCTAAGGAAAGAATCTTTTCTGTGCGCGATGAGTTTGGACAATGGGATCCCAAGCGCCAGCGTCCTGAACTATGGAATATCTATAATGGCAAGATTAATAAAGGAGAAAATGTTCGCGTTTTCCCAATAAGTAACTGGACAGAACTGGATATTTGGAACTATATACGCCGAGAAAAAATTGATCTTCCTTCAATATACTTTGCTCACAATCGGGAAGTGCTGGAATATGATGGACAGTATGTAGCAGTATCAGGCTTCATTCGTATTGATGAAACAGATATTATCATCAACAAAAAAGTGCGTTACCGCACTGTTGGAGATATGACTTGCACCGCGGCAGTTGCCTCCAATGCTTCTACTATTGATGATATCATTAATGAAATCACCGCTACCAAAACCAGTGAACGTGGTGAAACAAGGATTGATGATAAAGTATCTGAGGCTGCAATGGAAGACAGAAAAAAGAACGGGTATTTCTGATGATGAAGCGGCAGACTGTGGGTAATGGGCTGTGAGCAGAGTGCAAAATGTATCAAGACAAATATTTAATAAAAAATAAACTTACTAATGGATATACTAAGATTTATAACTGCAGGTAGCGTTGATGATGGAAAGAGCACGCTGATTGGTCGTTTGTTATATGATAGTAAAAGTATCATGATAGATCAGTTGGAGGCCATTGAAAAGCAAACAAAAAACCGGGAGGCAGGTGAGATTGACCTTGCCTTGCTTACTGATGGTTTGCGTGCAGAAAGGGAACAGGGTATTACGATTGATGTGGCCTATAAATATTTTTCAACACCCAAACGTAAATTTATTATCGCCGATGCCCCGGGTCATATTCAATACACAAGAAATATGGTAACCGGAGCCTCTAATTCTGATTTGATCATTATACTTATAGATGCAAGAAGCGGAGTGGTTGAACAAACACGCCGGCATTCTATCATTGCTTCATTGCTTAATATGCCGCAGGTGATTGTGGCAGTGAATAAAATGGATCTGGTAGATTATTCTCAGGATGTTTATAACAATATAGTTATTGAATATGCCGAGCTGGCAAAAGCATTGAATTTAAATGATGTTAGCTATATTCCTATCAGTGCTTTGAAAGGCGATAATATTGTTGAAAAATCTTCTTCATTTACGTGGTACGATGGGGATTCTTTGCTTCACCTGCTTGAAAATGTTGAAGTAGAAAAAGCTGTCAATTTAGAAAAAGCACGTTTCCCCATTCAATATGTAATTCGTCCTCAAACTGAAGCACTTCACGATTACAGGGGGTATGCAGGAAAAATTACCAGTGGAATTTTCAGGAGGGGGGATAAGGTTGCTGTATTGCCTTCTGGATTACATTCTGTTATTAAGAATATAGAAGTTGACGGTGGACGCCAGGTGGAGGAAGCTTTTGCTCCTCAGTCAATAGTACTCCACCTCGAAGATGATATTGATATCAGCCGGGGAGATGTAATAGTGCAGTCTAATGAAGTGCCTGAAACTACGAAAGAACTGGAAGTGCTTCTGTGCTGGATGGATAACAAGCCGCTTGTAGCCGGTAATAAGTATTTATTGCAAATGAATAGTACAAGAGTAAGAAGTGTAATTAAAGATATAGAGTTTAAGCTGGATGTAAATTCTCTTGAAAAGCATCCTGCTCCCGAGAAAGTTGGTCTCAACGATATTGTAAAAGCAGTAATTAAAACCTCGCAACCGGTTGTGCATGACAGTTACAAGGCATTGAGGACGAGTGGTGGTGCAATTTTAATAGATGAAACCAGCAATGTAACAGTTGGTGCCTGTATGATACAGTAAAGGGATAAGATAGAATGAATGTAATAAGAATATAAGGGTCTTTGTAAGTCATTAGTAGCATAGTTAGTATATCTAATATCTCAGAAAACTAATAAAATAAGTGATAGACAATACAAACATAAAAGGTAAAGTGATACTTGCGGCGGCAGGACCCGGCGATCCGGAACTGATCACATTAAAGGCTGTGCGGTACCTCCAAAATGCCGAAGTTGTACTGACTGACCGACTGGTAAGTAACGAAATTCTCAAACAGTACGTTAATCCGGCAGCAGAAATCATATATGTAGGTAAACAATGCCGCAGGGGAAATTCCACTTTGCAGGAAACCATCAACGAACTAATGCGGGAAAATGCATTGCAGGGAAAACTGGTGGTACGTCTGAAAGGGGGAGATGTTTCGGTGTTTTCGAATATCCTTGACGAACTCCAGATACTTAAAGAGAATAATATTCCGTATGAAATTATTCCGGGTGTAACCTCTGCGCTGGGGGCTGCTGCGTATGCAGGCATTCCGTTAACAGCGAGAGGATATGCTACCGCAGTACGATTTCTTACTTATTATAAATCTGATATTGTTTCAGATGACTACTGGAAAGATTTAGCTGTTACTAAAGACACACTGGTGTTTTATATGTCAGCAGAAACTGTTGAGGGTATCGTGTCCAAACTTATACACAATGGTGTGGGAGCGGATACATTTATAGCTGTAATTGAACAGGCTACTACGCCATTGCAGCAGGTTCATGTTGCCAATATATATGATTTTGAAAAATTAAACTGGCGAACATTTCTGTCACCGTCGCTTGTGATAGTAGGACGTGTAGCTGCTTTGCACAAGCAATTTGGCTGGATAGCCAACAGTAGTGATACAACCTCCTATTATTTCAAGCCTGTGGCAACTATACAAAATAATTTAAACCTAAAAAAGCAAGCCAATGTTAGCAGAGCATAGACTAAAAGTTTTTCAGGACCTGGTAACCCAGTCTTCGCGCGAAGAGTTGATATGGATGAATGGTTTTCTTGCAGGTATAGTATCTGCAGAAGAAGGTGCACCTGCAGCCACAATGCCTGTTCCGGCTACCCCCGGCATTTCTGTAAATAAAATCTCTATACTGTATGGTACTGAAACCGGCAATTCAAAAAAAGTGGCTACTGAGTTTGCAGCACAATCCAAAAAGAGTGGTATTAATGTAAAACTCACTTCACTGGATCAGTACAGGCTCAGTGATCTTACCAAAGAGGACTATGCTTTCTTCGTAATTAGTACGCAGGGTGATGGCGAACCGCCGTTGACAGCCAAAAAATTTTACGATCATATACACCAGCAAAATATTTCACTCGACAAATTAAAGTATAGTGTACTGGCACTGGGTGATACTTCTTATCCTTTGTTTTGCAAAGCCGGAGAGGATGTGAACGCCCAACTGACAAAGTTAGGGGCAAAAGCTATAGTGCCTTTGCAGAAATGTGATACTGATTTTGCCGGTGAAGCTGCTATCTGGTTTTCCCAGGTAATGAAATCTTTGTGTACCGGAGGTAGTAATTCAGTAACTGCATCGCCTGTGACAAAAACTCCGAAAGGCAAAAAAAATTATACCGGTACTATTCTTACCAATCTTAACCTGAATGATCACGATTCGGCCAAACAAACCCATCATATAGAAATTGGGGTAGATGGCGAACTTCATTATGAGCCGGGAGATTCCATTGGATTTATTCCCCGTAATAAAAAAGAGATTGTAGATGCAATTCTTTCCATAACAGGTGTAGATGATGCTACTGCTATTGAGTTCCGAAAGGAAAAATATACAATTGAAGAAGCATTGACCTCTAAAATAAATATTATCCACCTGCCAGAAAGAGTGGTGAAGCAATACGCGGCAATTGTACAACAGGAGATACCCGATACACGTATAGATTTATTGGACCTGCTCCGTATTTATCCGGTAAAAGATGCTGCCCAGTTTGAACAAGTGCTTAAAATCCTGGAGCCAATGGCGCCAAGATTATATTCCGTTTCTTCTTCGCCTGAAGCTCATGATGGTGAAGTTCATATTACTGTAGCAAGAGATAAGTTCAGTGTAAATGGTGAACTCAAATATGGTTTATGCTCTGATTATCTTTCCCAACTGGATGTAGATACAACTGTGGATTTTTATGTACATAAAAACAGCCAGTTTAAATTACCTGCTGCGGATAAGGATGTAATTATGATCGGACCCGGAACAGGTATTGCTCCTTTCCGTTCATTTATTGCGCAAAGAGATGCCGTTGGTGCTACAGGGCGCAACTGGCTTTTCTTTGGTGATCAGCGGTTCACTTCTGATTTTCTTTACCAAACCGAAATACAAAACTGGGTAGATACCGGAGTGCTTACAAGAGTTAACCTCGCATTTTCCCGCGATCAGAAATCAAAACTCTATGTGCAGCACAGAATGCTGGAGCATGCAGCAGAACTATGGAATTGGATAGAAGCCGGTAGCTATATTTATATCTGTGGAGCAAAAGCGCCTATGAGCACAGATGTTGAAAATACTTTATTGCAGATTATTGAAAGATATGGTGGTAAGTCTGCAGAACTGGCACAGGCATACCTCAATCAATTAAAAGAACAAGGCAGATTTTTGCTGGATGTGTATTAAAGCCCTTCGCGGTCTTCCGCCGCAGCGGGGAGGAGACCTGAGCACAAAGCCGGCTTTTTGAAAATACTGACTGTGTATAAAGCTGTTAGGGGTGAGGCCATTCAATTTCAAATTTCAAATTTCAAATTCATCTATGTCTGAAAAAAACAACCTGTCCTCTACTGAACATATTAAAATGAAAAGTGACGGTTTGCGTGGTACTTTAAAAGAAAGCTTAAAAGATGAGATTACCGGCGCTATACGCGAAGATGATCGTGCGCTTGTAAAATTTCACGGTATGTATCAGCAGGACGACCGGGACAGAAGGGAAGAGCGAAGTGCAAAGAAGCTGGAATGGTTGTATTCTTTTATGTTACGCCTCCGTATACCTGGTGGTTTTATCAGTGCCGAACAATGGGAAGCCTTACATCATATTGCCGGGGAGCATACAACAGGGGTGATTAAAATTACAACCCGCCAAACCGTGCAGTTGCATGGTATTTTAAAATCGCATGTAAAGCCTACCATTCAGGCATTCAATACAGCTAAGTTGGATTCCATCTCAGCCTGTGGTGATGTAAACAGGAATGTAATCTGCGCTGCACATCCTAAATTTTCACCCCTGCATGAAGAGATATATAATTACTCTCATAAGCTGAGTCAGTTGGCAAAACCTAAGACAAAAGCTTATTATGAAGTTTGGTTAGATGAAAAACCTCTTGCAAATAAAACTGAAGAGGAAGACCCTCTATATCAGGACAGGTACTTGCCAAGAAAATTTAAAATAGGTATTGCAATTCCACCCACTAATGATGTAGATGTATTTGCGAATGATTGCGGACTGATAGCGATAGAAGAGAATAATAAGCTTGTAGGGTTTAATATCCTGGCTGGTGGGGGAATGGGTGCTACCCATGGTAATGCGGCAACTTATCCGCGCCTGGGGACTGTTCTTGGGTTTGTGCCTGCGGGCGAAAAAGTGTATAAAGCGGTATATGAAATGATTACTGTACAGCGTGATTACGGCAATCGAAGTGATAGGAAGTTATCCCGATTGAAATATACCCTGGATAATATGGGAGTAGAGGCTTTCGTAGCGGAACTGGAAAAACGTTGTGGCTTTGCATTGGAGCCGGAACGTCCTTATAAGTTTACTGGCAGAACTGATCTGTACGGATGGCATAAGAATCATGAAGGGAAATGGTATTATACCGCATTTATCGAAAACGGAAGGGTGCACGATGATGAGCAATTGCCTTTAAAAACAGCGTTTCTGGAAATTGCACTAACCCGTAAAACAAATTTCAGGTTTACCTGTAACCAAAATCTTATTATTGCAGATGTTAGTGAAGAAGATAAAAATCAAATTCATGGCATTCTGGATAAATATGGAATAATTAGTCTTACCGAAAAAGCAACTCCGCTCCGAAAAGAGTCTATTGCATGTGTAGCATTCAATACCTGCCCGCTGGCACTGGCCGAAGCACAAAGGTATTTACCCGGGTTAATCTCAAAGATTGAACTGCAGTTGGAAAAATACAGATTGCAGGACGATAACATAAGTATCCGTATGACGGGTTGCCCAAATGGATGTGCCAGGCCTTATGCAGCAGAGATAGCATTCATTGGAACATCTTACGGACATTACAATCTTCAGATTGGCGGCGACAGGGCCGGGACAAGACTTAATAAATTATATAAGGAAAGCTTGAATGAAGATGCTATTTTGCAGGAGCTTGACGGATTGTTTAAAAAATACAGCGAAAACCGCAATGCAGAAGAAACCTTTGGAGATTTTGCTATGCGGATGAACTGGGTTTGATTGGCTGTCAGCTATTAGCTATCAGCTATCAGCAGTTAGGTATGCCTGAAACCTAAAACTTGAAACCTGAAACTTGAAACTTGAAACCTGAAACCTGAAACCTGAAACCTGATAGCTCAAAGCCCCCAACGATGAACGAAACAACTACCATAAAAGAGACCAACAACCTGTTTCCGGTATTTCTTAAACTGGAACAATTGCGGCTACTCATTGTGGGTGGAGGAAATGTGGGGCTGGAAAAGCTGAATGCTGTGTTGCACAATTCTCCGGCTACGGTCATCACTATAGTTGCTCTTCAAATTAATGAAGCAATACGGGCTATTGCGGCACGTCATGGAAATATATCACTTACAGAAGGTGCATACCATGAGTCATTGCTTACGAATACGGATATAGTTATTGTCGCTGCTGATGACAAGTTGCTTAGTCAACAGATATGCATAGACGCACATAAAAGAGGCCTGCTGGTGAATGTGGCTGATACTCCTGAGTTATGTGATTTTTACCTTGGTTCCATAGTACATAAAGGGAATCTCAAAGTAGCAGTTTCTACTAATGGTAAATCGCCGACTATTGCCAAACGCATCAAAGAAGCATTAAGCGAAGTGTTGCCTGATGAACTTGATGAGGTACTTGACAATATGGAAGTGATCCGGAAAAAGATGAATGGCAATTTTGCAAAAAAAGTGCATGATCTCAATCAAATAACCAAAGTACTATCGCTTAAAGATAAATATGAGACAGCAAATAGCGGTGAGCGACGCTGGAAGCGTATTGCAACCTGGTGCATATTTGCTTTCTTCTTTATGTTTACCGGTTATTTTATACTTTCTTATTTGCCGGTAGCAGATCTAACAGATTATATAGGAAAAGGAATTGCTGAACTTGACAGTAAATTTTACTGGATGATTGCTGCAGGGTTCCTGGCACAGTTAGTAGACGGGGCACTGGGAATGGGTTATGGTGTGGTGTCTACAACGGTATTAATGTCGCTTGGTGTAAATCTTTCTGCAATCAGCAGCAGCATACATACGGCAGAAATGTTTTCCAGCGGCGCTTCAGGGTATAGTCATTATAAGTTTGGTAATGTCAATAAAAAACTTTTTAAGGCGCTTTTGATTCCAGGTATTACCGGTGCGGTTTTAGGCGCTTTTTTACTATCAAAATTTGGTGACAGTTATGCCGCATATATACGTCCGCTTATTGCTACCTATACTATGATACTTGGTATGCGTATCCTTGTTATAGCTTTTCGAAAGAAAAATACAAAACCGGCAAAAGTGAAGCGGGTTGGCTGGCTTGCAGGCGCTGGTGGGTTTCTTGATTCAGTTGGCGGCGGCGGCTGGGGTCCATTGGTTACCAGCACACTGATTTCAAAAGGTCGTAGTCCGCGGTTTGTAATTGGTTCAGTCAGTATCACCGAATTTTTTGTAACCCTTGCCAGTGCACTTACCTTTTTTACTATGATCGGTGTGAGCCACTGGCAGGTAATCGTCGGGCTCATTATCGGCGGTGTAGCAGCCACTCCCATCGCCGTACGATTAGCAGGAAAACTTCCGGCCAAAACCATGTTTATTTGTGTAGGTGTAATGGTGGTTTTCTGGAGCCTTCGTATTTTACTTAAAGCAACAGGAATGATATAGTCTGAGAAAACTTGAGGCGTGAAATGTAAGTCGTGAAACCTGAAACCCGAAATAATTTTAATGTATCCGTCATTTCCCTGATTCATTTCAAATACTTCGTCACTAAACAGATTCCCTAAAACTTCGTTTTGCTTTTATCCCATATAGCTTGTTGTACTCCATGTAATTTTTTTAGCTCCTTATATCTTGTTCGCAATTCATTTAGCTTAGTTATAAATTTTGGATTAGCAGTAAGATTATCAGTTTCATGGGGATCATGCTTTACGTCGTACATCTCTTCATAATTTTGTTCTATCCAGTTCATGTATTTAAAATCCCTGGTTACCACTCCTTCTACTCTTGGTATTCTTGGTCCACCCAGGAAATAATGCTGATAAAAAAAATCTTTTCTTTCGGGAAGTTTATTTTCAAGCAGACTGATCAGATCCATACCCTGCATTCCTTTTGGCGCGGGTACTCCGGCCATTGCCAGGATAGTAGGGGCGATGTCAATATTCAAGGCTATCTGGGGTGCTCTGTATTGTTTTATTTTTTCAGGCAAGTTGGGGTTATAAATAAAAAGCGGTACACGGATGGATTCTTCATAGCCATACCATTTGCCTTCCATACCATGTTCGCCAAGGAACATGCCGTTATCTCCCATAAAAATAATAATGGTATTTTTTGCTATACCTAATTCATCCAGTTTCTTTATCATTTTTCCCACTACATCGTCCACGCCGGTGATTAACCGGTAATAATTCTTAACATTTTCCTGGTACAATTCCGGGGTTCCAAAAAGCCCTTCCCATCTCGATCTGCCAAAGTTGGTATCCGTCCTGAAAAAATCCGGAAGCTGATCCCAGTATTTGGCCGCAGCTGTTACAGGATAGGGGATGGTAACATCTTTATAATAATCTTTGTACTTCGGTTGAATGATGTATTTAGGCGGATGACCATCCTGTTCGTGCGGGGCTTTGAAACTTACTGATAGACAAAAGGGCTTATCATCATTGCCAAACTCGTTCAAAAAAGATTGAATGGCATTTCCTAATGTATCAGTATCATGAATTTTGCTCCCGTCTTCACCGGTGATTACATAATCAGGCTGGCCTTTGCCACCTGCCTCTGTATCAACCCAAAAATCATATAAAGAAGAAGGCGGATGATGACCCACTCCAAACTTACCTGCAAAGCCGAGATTATACCCTGCATTTTTTAATAGCACCGGATAAGTCTTTGCCAAAGCATCGGGGCTTAAATCTGTTGAAAAATCATGAATGTTATGTCGTGATTCGTATTGACCCGTTAGCAGGCTGGCACGGCTTACACAGCAAATGGAGGTCGTAACATATGTATTTTGAAACAGAATACCAGCGTTTGCCAGTTTGTTCATATTGGGTGTCTTAATAATCGTATTACCCAATGCACCCAGAGCATCCCAGCGCTGATCGTCTGTAAGCAGGAATATAATATTGGGTTTGGTCTCTGCCGGCGTTTTGTTTTTTCTTTCAATATCTGTTTTTGCGAATGAAAAAAGGGTGATTAGTATAATCAAATCTAAAGAGATGATTAATGGAAATGTTTTTAGCCGCTTCATAAATTACTTATAAAGATTACAAACTACATAAATTTATAGACTTAGTAACCTGGGTTCTGTTCAATTTTGTTTAGTAATACCTGTTCTCCCGGAATACGAGCCAGAAGCATATTCGCATTTAAATCATACCATCTTTGATTTTCCTGGCAAAATTCTTTCTGACTTTTAGTATTTTCAGGTGGCACATTTTAAAAATGTTATCCATAGGGTAGATGTGACTGCGTAAGAATATGTTTGGAAATTTTGGATAGCTAATGTTTAGGCACAGAATACTAAATCAATTTGTTGTCATTATTTTGGTATTGGTATTCTGATATGGATATGTCAGCAATTAGTTGAATTACCTGTTAAATTATGTTGTTTCCAAATAATAATTGGTATAATTTAGTCTTATAATTAAAGTAACATAATATATAAGCAATACGACAGCTATGCAAACAATAACAATAGATATTCTCAACAGTAAAGCGGTAAAACTCCTGCAGGATTTGGAGTATTTGCAGCTTATTCGTATGCACAGGGAAAACAAACAACCGGTTACAGCAATCAACTGGGCTGATAAATACAAAGGTGCAATGACCAAAGAATCTTTAACCGATATTGACAACCAGTTAAACGAGCTACGTAACGGATGGGAATAAAATATTTGTGGGATACCAATACCGCTATTTACTACCTACAGCAACAGTTTCCTCCAAATGCGGAAAAATTTATCGATGATTTATTAAAGAGAGAACAGCCTGTTATCTCTGCCATCTCAGAGATTGAATTGCTTTGCTGGAAAACTGCCACAGAAAAAGATTTAGTCGTATTGCACAATTTTATTAATGATGTATTTGTAATAGAACTTGATCAACCCATAAAACTAAAACAGCAGAGATACGTAAGACATACAACATCAAACTACCTGATGCCATCATTGCTGCAACTGCTCTAAGTTATGAATTGATTTTGATTACCCGCAACACGATTGACTTTAAAAATATCAACAATCTAAAACTTATTAACCCCTGGGAAAAGTAAAAATTACTGATTGTTCATACACAGCAAAACAACCCATTTGACAACCCAACACATTTCAGTGGTGGCAGACTGTAGTTGATATACTTTCTTGACCACAACATTCCACCTGGACTTGTACTTTGCCTGGATGTTGTGAGTATTTGCAAAACGTCATCTAATACCAATAGCACTAATTAATATCATGGTATCCAAAATGTATTTTCTTACCTGGAGCTATCTGATAGTTAGCAGGAAGATGAAAAGATTGTGACACTACGAAGTTGCTCAGGGCACAGGAGCCGGTATCAGAACAATACCTGTTGTGGCTCCAATGGATCATCATTTCCTAATTCCGGGAGACCCTGCCATTGAAAAAATTCAAACTTTTCTTTATGGTCAGGCCGTTGTTTACCGGAACGGATTGTAAAAACAGGCCAGGTTTCTAACTCGTCTGATTCGATTTTATAGGATAATATTTCTTTGAGGTCATCATCAGTAAGTGTAGGGTTGATCCAGTTGACAGCTTTTTCGGGTGGCAGAAATAAGGGCATCCTGTATTTATTGGTCCCATCATTGTGAATGAAACTCATTTTTTTATTGGCTTCTCTGGTTATCATTGCATAAGTACCTTTCACTTCTCCGGTTTCAAGATTGATTACTTTGCTGATGGCTTCTAGCATATACCTGTCATTTATTGCTTTAATACGCAGCAAATCTTCATCGCTCAGTTGCAGGTAGTAATACAATGCCGGGATTAAAAATCGCTTGTGATTAGCTAACCTCACATAATAGGGCACTTTGTTTTTCCAGCCATTGATTTTTCTGTGCTCATAGATACCGGGGGTATCAATCAGGCACCTGTTTTTTCTTATTGGATACCATGTTGATTTGGAGTCCATAATACTTTCAGCCCGGGCGTTGAATGAGTTGAAAGCATATTTTTTGAACGAAGCAGGATCTTTGAACATATATGCTTTAAGCAATCCCCATCGCATTAATGTAAGGTAGGGCAGGTGGTCATGATTAGAATAAATAACCTTTGTATCAGGGCGGCTATGGGCAGCTATATGGGAAATGTTTTCAAATTCTATAGAAAGCTGCGGATCAATTTTCAGATTAGGAAGATAGTCGTACAGCGAATCCTCTTCTTTGTCAACCTTAAATGAAATATCAAGGCACATCAGTCATGAATTTTCAAGTTCTTCGAACGTCATCCTGATTTCATCACCCTGGTGTGAAATCCGGGTGTAAAGTTCGCCCAATTGGAAATACAAAAAAGGAACGATGGTAACCCTGCCTTTCAAATCCCAATTGGTGTTCTTATACAGGTATCTTTTGGTATGTTCCCTAAATTTAGCAGTTATTTTCTTTTCGATGCCGGGAATTAAAATTGTTGAAAAAATCAAATAATCCCGTGGTTGTGCTGCTGCCAGTTTTAGCTTTTCTATATGTTCCGCATTGCGGGCATCATATAAAAAACGGTGTGGGTCATGCGTTATGGCATTAAAATGTCTTTCCGCTTCCGCTTGTTTGTGATAGTGAGAAATAAGATATGCCCCCCTGATTTTTGTATTGTTTTGCGACAACCCTCTATGGTAGGTGGAACGCACATAATACATGACCTGTTTGCCTATCATCGCTTCAAGCAATTCCGTAGAAAATATATGACATGGATTGAACATTCTGCCTCCCCGGGATTTCAATTGTTCTAAATCATTTTATAGTATTCTCCTGGATGTAGCAATGAAAAATGGTTTGAACGATTAGCGTACTGCCATTTATCAGCCTTTATATTTTTATAGTCAGTACCTGGGTAATATTCGTAGTATAGCAGGGAGACAATCTCTCCTGTCTGAGTTTCCATTTTTTTGAATATCCCTGTGCTGCCAGTTTAACCGTATCTTTTCCAAACCGGTTGTTCATCAGATCCACAGTTTTCATAATACGTGCATCCCTTTGCCGATTTACAGTATCGAAAAACGAAAATTGAACTGCTTTATCCGGAACGATATCTGTAACCATTACTCCGGTTTTCTTATAGTTATAACCGGGTTTGAAAATAATATCCAGTCCTTTGAAAGCGTGCTTGATGATTTCTATACTGCTGTTGGTCGGTACGGGCAATTGCAGTGTAATACTTCGTGAATATTGTTTGTCCAGGGTGCGGTGGATATTGGTTTGAATAAAAATATGTAAGGTTCCGCCACAGCTTTGTTGCTCTCTGAGTTTGGTTGCACATGAGGCGGCATAATTTGCCAGGGCTTCGCGGATATCTTTTTTGTCGGACAGCAGCCTGCCAAAGGAGCGGGCGGTGCAAATTCCTTTTTTGGGTTTCATCATCTCCTCCCATTGAACTGAGGGGATGCCTTTTAATTCATTCAACATTCTTTCGCCAGTCACGGTCATGTTTTTGCGGATCCAGTCAGCAGGTAGTTTATCCACAAAATCAGCGGCAGTATGAATGCCCATTCCTGTTAACCGGCGACTATGCCGGTCTCCGATACCCCAAACATCAGCAATTGCAGTCCAGGTCAGTACCTGTCTGATTTTTTCCTGCGTATCGAGGAGATAAACACCGGTCTGATTTTGGTTTTTTTTGGCGTAACGATTGGCCATTTTAGCCAGAGTTTTAGTAGGGGCAATACCAACCGTAACCGGGATGCCAACGCATTGCTGTATTTTACTTTTTATCTGTACCCCGTACTCGTAAAGGTTTTTTTGTTTTATTGCAGAAAAGTCAAGGAAGGCTTCGTCTATTGAATAGTTTTCAATTTGCTGTGTGAATGTTTCCAGTAGTTTATGCACCCGTTCGCTGAGGTCGCCATATAAGGTGTAGTTGGATGAGAACACCTGGACTTTATGTTTTATCAGTATTTCTTTCATCATAAATACCGGCGCCCCCATTTCAATTCCAATCTGTTTTGCTTCCTCACTGCGTGCAATAACACAGCCGTCATTGTTACTCAGCACAACAACCGGTTTGTCTTTTAATAAGGGATTAAAAATCCGTTCGCAGGAGACATAAAAATTATTGCAATCCACTAAGGCTATCATTGTTTTAAGGCATCAATAATTATTTGAGTAACGGTACCCCAAACTGCAAAATCCATTCCTTCGGTAACCGGGATGGGATTGTATTTTGGATTAGCGGGCATCAGCCTGATGCCGCTGCTGTTTTTTATTAAGCGTTTTACGGTAAACTCGCTGTTTACTACTGCCACAACAATATTGCCGCTTACCGGTTTAACAGAACGGTCAACGATTAACAATGCATTGCTGGGAATATTTGCTTCAATCATTGAGTCGCCCTGTACCCTTACTACAAAAGTAGAAGCCGGCCGGGGCCGAAGCAGGTGGTTAAAATCTATCTCGTCTTCCATATAGTCTGCAGCCGGGGAAGGAAACCCTGCAGGAACAGTCGGGCTGCTGATCTGTATAACGGGCAACTCCTGTTCTTTCAATATGCAGATGCTTTGAATATTTGAAATATCGGGGCACATAAAAACTAAATATTTTAGCAATTTTAATGAAATGTTTTAGCTTTTCCAATAAATATTTCCCGAACAGCAAATGACACTATGGCAATGGTTTTTCAGGAGAGTGCGAAAATGCAATTTGTAACAAGAGACTCATTTAGCATTGGTTTTTACCGGCCGGTTCAATTGATGATCCCTCAATCCATTCCGGGGTTTTGTCCGGCTATATTCCAGGAAGGCACTTCAGTTATTGCACGAAAGCCGGTATCCCATCTTTCAAAAGCAAAGCAATAGACCCCATTGGTAATAATTAAGTATTTTGATGGAAGCGAAATATTATACCGTAATATTTGGTCAAGTACTGTTGCTCCCAGTTCCACCTCCATTGCTTTACATTCTATGATTACAAGCGGCTTGCCTTTGCGGTCATATATTACAATGTCACAGCGTTTACGCAAGTCGCCGAGTGAGATTTCTTTTTCAACTGCCATCAGTGCAGCGGGGTATCGCTTTATTTGCAAAAGGTATTGCAAAAAATTTTGCCTTACCCATTCTTCTGGGGTAAGACTTACCCATATTTTCCTCACCACATCAAAAATACTTTCTCTTCCTGACCGGTTTTCTATTTTATAATTATACGGGGGGTATTCAATTTTAATCATACATACTGCGAATTTGCTAATTTAGCTAATAAAGATTGTATGAATACGAAAGAAGAGATTGTTGAAAATTGGTTGCCCAGGTATACCGGAGAAAATCTGAAGAATTTTGGAAAATATATTCTGCTGACTAATTTCGACAATTACGTGGAATTGTTTGCAAAGTGGCATAATGTTCCCATTGTGGGCAAAGATAAACCGATGCCATGTGCAACTGCTGATGGTATTACCATAATCAACTTTGGTATGGGGAGCCCAGGCGCTGCCACTATCATGGATTTGCTGACTGCTGTGGCGCCCAAGGCGGTACTCTTTCTGGGTAAATGTGGCGGACTTAAAAAAAGAAATAAAATCGGAGACCTGATTCTTCCTATAGCTGCTATAAGAGGCGAGGGAACCTCCAACGATTATTTCCCCGCTGAAGTGCCGGCATTACCCGCTTTTGCTTTGCAGAAAGCTACTTCAACCACTATACGTGATTATAAAGTGGATTATTGGACAGGAACCGTGTACACTACCAACAGAAGGATATGGGAGCATGACGAAGAGTTTAAAGAATATCTTCAAAAGATAAGGGCCTACGCTATTGACATGGAGACCGCCACCATTTTTTCTGTTGGGTTTTATAATAAAATCCCCACCGGTGCCCTTTTGCTGGTAAGCGATCAGCCCATGACACCTGAAGGTGTGAAGACGGCAGTAAGTGATAAAAAAGTAACCAGCAGATATGTAAATAACCATATTAAGATAGGTTTTGATTCATTAAAACAACTGATTAATAACGGGCATACAGTTCGACATTTAAGGTTTTAAAAATTAGAGTTATGAAAATAGTTATTTCGATGATATCCTTGTTCCTGGCAATATCCTGCAGTACAACGAATAAGACAAATACCCAGTCTTTTAAGGGAAAATTAGTGATTAGCGAGTTGTGCGGACATTATGTGGTGCAACTTATTGCCGGTAAAATTGATCCGGATAAACTTGCTGCCAACTGGCACGATGATAAAAGAGCCGCTATTTATCCGCAATCTTTTAAAGTAGCTAACGTTTGCAGTTTTGCAAAGGAGGGTTTACAGGAGGGAGATGAATTTACTTTTACCGTAAGTGACAGTCCTGAGAACGAACAATGTGCTGTTTGTCTTGCCTATTATCCTGTCCCTTCTCAATCCCTGACAATCGGCAATATCAGGAAAATCTCAACACACTAACAACTGATGTTAACCGAAAATCTGTTATCCGTAGAAAATCTAAGCATTGACTTCAGGTCAGACCAATCAGTTCATCATGCGCTAACTAACATTTCTTTTGCGGTAAACAAAGGAGAAATTGTAGCAATAGTAGGAGAGTCGGGGTCAGGGAAATCGGTTACATCTTTATCCATCCTTCAACTGCTTGATTCACCACCGGCTGAGTATACCAACGGGAAAATCATTTTTTCAAATCAGCATGTATCCTGCGATATACTCAGTCAGTCACCTCGGGCGATGCGGAGTATTCGTGGAAATAAAATTTCTATGATTTTCCAGGAACCTATGACTTCTCTAAACCCATTGTTTACTTGCGGCAACCAGGTGATGGAATCCATTCTGCTTCATCAAAAATGCAAACGAAGCGAAGCGAAGCTGAAAGCGATTGAACTTTTCAAAAAAGTTCAGTTGCCTGACCCTGAAAAAATATTTGATCGCTACCCTCATGAAATCAGTGGTGGACAAAAGCAGAGGGTGATGATTGCAATTGCTATCAGTTGCGAACCGGAGCTGCTGATAGCCGATGAACCTACTACTGCTTTGGATGTTACCGTTCAAAAAAGCATCCTTCAACTGATTAAGGAATTGCAACTGGAAAAAATGATCAGTGTTATTTTTATCAGTCATGATCTGGGACTGGTGAGCCAAATTGCTGACCGTATAGTTGTAATGTACCGGGGTAATATTGTGGAAGAGGGAAATACTACAAACATTTTTAATAATCCGCATCATCCCTATACACGGGCATTATTGGCCTGCCGGCCATCGTTGCACCCTAAAGGAGAACGGTTACCGGTAGTCAGTGATTTTTTGGGGGTGGATAAAGAGGGGACAATTATTGAAAGAACGCAAACAATACAACCAGATAAATTTATACACACTGATGGCAAAAAAGCTTTACCTATATATAATCCGCAACAGGAGAAAGCACCTGCCCGGTTATTATTGGAGGCAGACAATCTACATGTGTGGTTTGCCACAAAAAAAGATATCAGAGGGAAAGTAAAGGATTACTATAAAGCAGTAAATGGAGTAAGTTTTGATATCCGCAAAGGAGAAACGATGGGTCTGGTGGGTGAGTCGGGCTGTGGCAAAACTTCACTTGGCAGGAGTCTCTTAAGGCTAATAGAGCCAACCGGTGGAAAAATAGTTTTCAACGGTGAAGATATTTGCAGTCTGCCAGCAAAGGAATTAAGAAAGAAAAGGAGGGAAATGCAGATTATATTCCAGGATCCTTTTTCATCGCTTAATCCGAGGCTTACGGTGGGTGATGCTATTGATGAAGCAATGAAAGTACACCGTGTAGGAGAGAATAAAACACAAAGAACCGGAATGATATTGGACCTGCTGACAAAAGTGGGATTACATCCGGATCACTACCATCATTACCCGCATCAGTTTAGTGGCGGCCAGCGGCAAAGGATAGGTATTGCGCGTGCCCTTGCATTGAATCCTTCATTTATCATCTGTGATGAGTCGGTTTCTGCACTCGACGTGAGTGTACAGGCGCAGGTACTCAACCTGCTAAATGACCTGAAGAAGGAATTTGGTTTTTCTCTATTGTTTATTTCCCATGATTTGTCGGTGGTGCGATATATCAGCGACAGGATAATGGTGATGCGCAATGGCCAAATAGTGGAATCCGGGGATGCGGAAGAAATCTATAACCATCCTAAAGAAACATATACCCGTGACCTGATTGCTGCTATTCCTTTTATACAATAATGCCCATTTCGGGTAAGCATAGTTGACATCAGGAAAAAATAATAATAAATTATGTATTATTTATTTACCTTTGCCCGCTGTTAAGTGCAGAATAGTACATGAAGCCTGGTACCGTAAGATCAGGTTTAGGAATTTAAGACTTTCAGGCTGCTCTGGTGGTAAGTTTCATGTGGCTGCAAATAAAATAATTAAGACTTCAATGAAACTATCACAATTTCGTTTTGACCTCCCGCTTAATCTTATTGCCCAACATCCTACCAAGAAAAGAGAAGACGCCCGAATGATGGTGGTGCATCGCGATACCGGCAATATAGAAAACAAACACTTCCGTGATGTCCTGGATTATTTCGACGACAAAGATGTTTTTGTAGTAAATAATACCAAAGTATTTCCCGCCCGTATGTATGGACGGAAAGAAAAAACAGGCGCCAAAATTGAAGTGTTCCTGCTTCGTGAACTTAATCATCAAAATAAGCTCTGGGATGTAATCGTTGATCCCGCAAGGAAAATCAGGGTTGGCAATAAACTATATTTTGGCGATGCGGAAGAACTGGTTGCTGAAGTAATTGATAATACTACTTCCCGTGGCAGAACAATTCGTTTTCTTTTTGATGGTACTGATGAGGAATTCAAACAGGTATTGAATACTCTTGGGGAAACACCGTTGCCTAAATATATTAAACGTAAGCCGGATGAAGAAGACCGCGAACGTTACCAGACGGTGTATGCAAAACATGAAGGGGCTGTTGCTGCTCCTACTGCCGGTCTTCATTTTAGTATTGAACTGATTAAAAGACTGGAAATAAAAGGTATTCGTTTTGCTGAGGTAACCCTGCATACGGGATTAGGCACTTTCAGACCTATTGAAGTTGAAGACCTGAGCAAACATAAAATGGATGCCGAATATTACCGGATAGAAGATAAAGCCTGTACTATTGTAAATAAGGCAAGAACAAATGGCAACAGGATATGCTCGGTTGGTACTACAACTATGAGGGCACTGGAGTCTTCTTTTACCGCTGAGAAGCTGCTGAAACCTTCAGAAGGATGGACAAATACTTTCATTCACCCTCCTTATACATTCTCCATCGCCGATTCATTGATCACTAATTTTCATTTGCCCAAAACCAGCCTGCTGATTATGACCTGTGCTTTTGCAGGATATGATCTTGCTATAGAAGCATATAAAAAAGCGATAAAAGATAAATATCGCTTCTTTAGTTATGGTGATGCAATGTTAGTGTTGTAATTCTTACAGGCAATAACAAATTTATTTTACAAGGGCAAGTTCAACACGTCTGTTCTCTGCTCTTCCTTCCGCTACTGTGTTGGAAGCTACCGGGTCTTCACTGCCATTGGCTGAAATCATGATTTGATCTTCATTAACACCAAGTTCAACAAAATACTTTTGAATATCAAGGGCACGCATCCAGGATATCTGTTCATTATATTCTGTGCTGCCTATGCTGTCTGCAAAACCTGCTATACTCACTTTTAAAGAATGGTCAAAAATCAATTGATCCGCAAATTGAAGTATGTTGTTGAATTCTTCAGTTTCTAGCGCAGCGGCTTTATGTTTATTAAAATCATACTGCACGGTAGTAAAAGAAATATATGTTTTAGAGTCTTTTATCAGCTTATGCAGGGCTTTGAAATTATTATTAGATTCTGTAGAAAATCCGGACATGCGGCTCTTTTTGGATTTTACTGCAGATTTGGTAAATACACTACTCTTGATTGCATTTGTTTTCACTTCAACAGAAGCAAAGGGAATATTAGCAGTAGTAGCCTCTTTGATTGATTTTACAGAACGGTAAGTAGAATCAATTACCTTGGGTGAAGCTACTTCCGAATATTTGTCATCAAAAATTTTTACTTCAGAGCGAAGTAATCTGCTATCAGAATTATTTACAATAATTCGGTTAATCTGAAAGGATATTAGGATAACACCGGTTACGATTAATAAAGTTTTCATACAATGTGTTTTAAGGTCGTGAACATTTAGTATTATCCCGAATAGGGTACGTAAAAATACGTTGTGTCTTGCGGAAATTTGCATATTCAGACAAATCATTTACTATCGGTAACTACATTTTACCATAGTTCAATCAAACTGCAGATTTTTATCTATTTAATCTTGATATAAATCAACGGAGGGATGAAGTAGAAGGTAAACACTTATAGTTGTTGAATGTCTGTAACCGCATCAAGATTAATGGTTCCATATATATGGGGGAAGGTATCTTCTATGGCATTTGACCAGTCATATATTAATTGGCTGGTTAACTTATCTGTATCTATACGTAGTTTTACGAGGCCGGTTTTACCGGAAAAATAACGTTGCAATACATCGTGAGCCTGTCGCTCTTCGCAGCAATGGATAAAGCCTTCTTCTTTTAGTGCAGGTGATTCATAATATCCTTTTAGTGCAGCATTGTCCCAGTCTGCTTTATAAGCTATATGATAAATGAATGGCATGGCAAACAATTTATATTCACAATATACGTGATATGCGCTGTTCAAGCAACAGCAGGTCGCACAGAACGAATGCAGTTACAGCTTCCAATACAACAGGAACTCTCAATGCAATACAGAGATCATGTCGTCCTTTCACAGAAAAATCTTCAGTTTCTCCGGTTTCCCAATTCAGGGTATGCTGTGTTTTGGGTGTAGATGAAGTTGGTTTGATAGCTATACGGAAAATCAGTTCATTGCCATTGCTTATACCGCCAACTATACCTCCTGCATGATTGGTTTTTGTTATACCGTTCATGTCTTCAATTGCATCATTGTGGTCGCTGCCAAACATCTTTGCAGCAGCGAAACCGGTACCAAATTCTATACCCCGTACTGCAGGTATAGCAAATACAGCGTGACTTAATACAGATTCTACAGAATCGAAAAAGGGTTCGCCCAGTCCCAACGGGAGATTTGAGGCCCTGCATTCTACAATGCCACCAATACTGTCTTTTGCCTCTATTGCTTTTTGCAAACCTTTTTCCAGGTCATGTTCTCCGCCTATCTCAAGTATATCCGCAGCGATATTAATGCCCTTTAATAACATTATTTTTTTTGCAATTACTCCTGCTGCTACCAATGCAACAGTAAGTCTTCCGCTGAAATGACCGCCGCCGCGATAATCTTCAAAACCACCAAATTTCTTATGTGCTACAAAATCGGCATGCCCGGGGCGGGGAACCGATCGTTGCTTTTGATAGTCGCCCGAACGGGTATTGTTATTTTCAAACAGAATAGTAATGGGTGCACCAGTGGTAGTATCGTTGAAAATACCGCTCTTGAAGATTGGCAGGTCCGACTCCTGTCGGGGAGTCGTACCTTTTTGAGTACCACCCTTTCTTCTTTCGATGTCTGATAAAAAGTCATCAGTTTTTAATGGTAATCCTGCAGGGCAACCATCAATACACAATCCTACACTTTCTCCATGCGATTCACCGAAAATATGTACACGAAATATTCTGCCAAAAGAGTTCATATCTGATAGTTAAAAGTAATTTTCTTAGGAATGTTTAGCGTTTGCTTGTTGTTCCAGTTTTACAATTGCTCCAAGTTTTTGGATATCTGAATAAAAATCAGGGTAGGATTTGTTAATAGCATCAGCTTCTTCTATAACTACTTTGCCATTTGCACGAAGTGCGGCAACAGCACAGGCCATTGCAATACGATGATCGTGACGGGAATGTACGACAGATGATTTCAATGATTTTACACCTTCAATTGTCATGATGTCCCCATCAAGAAGCACATTCAATCCCATTTTGCCAAACTCTTCTTTTATCGTTGTACCACGGTCGCTCTCCTTATGTGCCAGCCTGCTAACCCCTGATATCAGTGTTTTGCCCTCGCAGTATGCGGCTAATGCAGCCAATGGGGGAAACAGATCGGGGCAATGTGTGGCATCGAATGAAAATCCTTTAAGTCTGCTTTGTTTTAAAATAATTTTTTCGTTATTCACTATCATATCTGCGCCTGCATCTTTCAGTGCTTCAAGGATTTTTTTATCCGCCTGCGGAGAGTTGGGGTCTAAACCAGCAACTTGAATATTACCTGCTATGGCTCCGGCTACCAGCAAAAATGCTCCACCACTCCAGTCGCTTTCTACGGTATAGGTGATAGCAGATGGTGTGGAAGTATTTGGTGCAGATTCAAAATAAAAAGATTGATAATTATTATTGCGGGGAACCCTCAATCCAAAATCCGCCATCACTTTTAAGGTGAGATCAATGTAAGGAAGGCTTTTCAGATTATTCACTTTAATATTTACATTTTCTTTACCGGAAGCAGCATAAGCGAGTAGCAAACCGGTAAGGAATTGTGAAGAAAGGGAACCATCTATTTCAATATCTTTAGGTTTAATTGGTCCTTTAATAATGAGAGGTAATTTGCCATTATTGGATTGAATTGATACATCAAGCTCGGGTAATATTGTATCAAAAAAATCCATTGGCCGGGAAACAAGACTTCCTTCCCCGTTAATAGTAACTGTATTTTTGCTCAGAGAAAGTATAGGGGTAAACATACGTATACCCAATCCGCTTTCACCGCAGTTTACCTGAAGGTTGCTTATTCCCCTGCCGGGGGATTGCAGATCAATACCAGAACTGTCAATTTCCAGTATATCCTGGGCAGGAGTATTTATTTTGGCGCCCAGTTGTTTAATCAATCCAATTGCAGCTTTGTCATCATTGGAATGTCCAGGGTTGCGAATAATAACTTTAGACCTGGCTACAACTGCGGCAGCGCATGCCCGTTGCATAGAGCTTTTAGATGCAGGTGCTGTTATAATACCAGACAGAACAGATGGTTGAATAGATGCAATCATATTATAATGCAGTTATCATTTCTTCTAATTGTGATAAAGGTATGGGTCTGACAGTACCTTTTCCTATTTTTTCAAGTACAACAAAATTCATTTCTTTTCGTACTCTTTTTTTATCCATTTTAAGTACTTCCAAAACTGCTTTTTTATCGAAAGAAGCATAGGTGGGTAGCCCGTATTTTTCAAGTAAGGCAACTACTCTTTTCGTATCCTTAAATCCACACAGGACATTTGAAATATGACTTGCATACGTCATGCCAATTGAAATAGCCTGCCCGTGCGAAAGTTCGTATTGATTTTCCAGTGCATGTCCGAGGGTATGCCCAAAATTCAGGAGTTTCCGGTCTCCCTGTTCAAACTGATCTTTTTGAACTACTTTTATTTTGATAAGTGCGTTTCTTCGGACCAGATCACAAAAATCATTTTTTTTGCGCTGGTATGTTTTCAATGAACCGGTTTCCAATTCCGCAAACATACGTGCATCTTTGATGCAGGAATGTTTGATTATTTCTGCAAAACCATTTTCCCATTCAGATTGAGGAAGTGTATTGAGGAAAAGCATATCATGCAGTATAAAGGATGGTTGCCTTATAATGCCCACCATATTTTTATATACACCCACATCTATACCGTTTTTGCCGCCTATACTGGCGTCTACTAACCCCAGTACCGACGTAGGAACAAAACCAAATGAAATTCCTCTCATATACACCGATGCAATATATCCAGTCATATCAGTAATAACACCGCCACCAACACCAACAAGTGTAGTTTTCCTATCGGCTTCCATGCCGATCATCTGTTCAATTACTGTATCTACAGTAGCCTGCACTTTGTAAGCTTCCCCTGGTTTTAAAACAATAGTATTCCAGCCTTTAAATTTTTTTGTATGAGCATTAAACAGGTTTTCATCTGTAATGATAATCGTAGAGGTTGGATTTACAATTTCTTTAAGCTTCTGAAATGCAGAATCAAAATAGTATTGTGTAGTAGTATCACCGAAATGATATGTGGCCGGTTTTATAGAATTTTTCTGATCCATTTGTAAGTAGGGTAACTGTTGAATGTTTATTGCTTTATGTTATATAGATTGAATCACCATTTTGTTAAACACCGCAAGCTCCTCATCCAGTGTCCTGGTTTTGTGATATTCTTCCTGCCAGTTAAGGTAATCAACAGATTTATCAATAGTTGAAGGACTTACAGAATATGCAGCATATCCTGCTTCCCAGTCAAAAGGGAGGTTGAGGAATTTACTTTCGTTCAGCCAGTTTTCAGATATAGATTTGAGTTGTTTCACCACCTCAAGAACCTGCTGTACCGGCATTAGTTTAATAAGTGCGTGTATATGATCGTCTGCACCATTTATATTAACGACCTGTATACCTTTTGCCGTTGCTGATTGCTTCAGGGATGGGAATAATACTTTCCTTAGTACGGGGCTCAGCGTTTTTTCCCGGTTGGCTGTAGCCCAGATCAAATGAACATAAACGAAAGTATGAGTTCCATCCTGCATAGTTGAGAAGCCGTAATATTATAATGCATTTATCTGCTCTCAGGAGTTCATAATTTTATTTTGATGGTTGATAGACTCCATGTGTATGGCATCAAAATATTTAGTAACGAATTCCTTGCTCAGTCCAATTTTTTCACCTTTAACAAAAGCCCTTTCCAGTATTTCGTTCCAGCGCGATGTTTGCAGAATAGTGATATTATTTTCTTTTTTGTATTGGCCAATCTTTTCAGCAAGCTTCATACGCTGTCCGAGTATCTGCATCATTTCGTCGTCAAGATGATTAATCTGCTGACGAAGTTTTTCCAGTGCAGCATGAAATGCTTCAGAGTTCACGTCTTCTTTTCTCCAAACAATAGCATCAAGCATTTCTGCCAGGCGTTCAGGTGTTACCTGTTGTTTGGCATCGCTCCAGGCATTATCCGGGTCAATATGGCTCTCAATCATAAGCCCATCGTAATCGAGATCAATAGCTTTTTGTGCTACATCCATCAATATATCCCTGCGTCCGCAAATATGCGAAGGATCGTTAATCATCAGCAATTCGGGGTTGCGGAGTTTCATTTCAATTGCCAAATGCCACATAGGTGCATTGCGGTATTCTGTATTGCCATAAGCGCTAAATCCGCGATGGATAAGTCCGATTTTTTTGATACCGGCTTTTGCTACACGTTCCACTGCTCCTGTCCATAATTCCAGGTCTGGGTTAATAGGATTTTTTATCAAAACAGGAACATCGGACCCCCTAAGCGCATCTGCAACTTCCTGTACGCTAAAAGGGTTTACTGTAGTACGGGCGCCTATCCACAGCATATCTACCTCAAAATGCAAGGCGTCTTCTACTTGCTTACCGGTAGCCACTTCTACCGTTGTAGGCAGTCCGGTAAGCTTTTTAGCCTGCTGAAGCCAGGGTAATCCTTTGGTACCGATACCTTCAAAACTTCCCGGACGAGTACGGGGTTTCCATATTCCGGCACGGAGTATATCTACTTTTCCTGTTTTTGCCAGGCGCTGGGCTGTTTCCAGCATCTGGGTTTCTGTTTCTGCACTGCAGGGACCGGAAATAATAATTGGTTTTTTGTTCAGTTTTTCCAGGATTACAGTTTTGGCTTTGTTTTCAACCGCTTCCATATAATTGGTAGTTTATGTTTTTTAAAAAATTGATTTATTTTTTTGTATTTAATATTTATCTCCGGCTGTCGGCATCATTCATCCGAATGCTTCTACCGCGGTATTTTTTCCCATCAATCGATCTTATCATTTGTCCGGCGGCTTTTTTATCCACTTCAATCCAGCTATTCATTTCTTTCATATCTATTCTGCCGAGCACATCTTTTCTAAGATCACTCATATCGAGGATGAATTGTAAAAAGCTCGCTTTGTAAAATCCGTCTTTTGTACCCAGGTTTACAAACAGCCTGGCGTAATCGCCACTGTTTGAAACATAATTTTTGCCCCTTCCATTCATGTCCCTTCTTCGATCTCCATCACGTTTATCTGAATGTACAGGTCTGCCTTCTCTGTGGCGCATTTCACGTACTCTTTCTCTGGCATTCAGGTCTTCAGCGTTTTCGTAATACTTTAGAAAACGGTTGAATTCCTGGGCAGCAAGTCTTTGCAATATTTCTTCTTTAGATACATTGGCAAATTTTTCCTCCAGCATTGGGATATACGGTTCATAGTCGGTGCCGTTTATATCTAATCGAAGCAACTTGTCCATAAAATGGTAAAACTGTTTTCTGCAAACATCTTTACCTGCGGGTATTTCAAGTTTATGAAAAGGCACCTGCACCATTCTTTCAATCTGCCTTATCTTTCCCAATTCCCGGGTATGAATAATTGACATGCATATACCCGTATTACCTGCTCTGCCGGTGCGTCCGCTGCGATGGGTATATACTTCCACATCATCGGGCAATTCGTAATTGATGACGTGAGTGATACCTTGTACATCAATTCCTCTTGCTGCAACATCAGTAGCTATTAATAGCTGCAATGTCTTTTCCCTGAATTCTCCCATCACCTTATCGCGCTGCTGCTGGGTGAGGTCACCATGCAATGCATCTATATCATATCCTTCACGGGTAAGCTTTTCAGCAATGTTTTGTGCATCAGCCTTAGTACGGGTAAATATGATGCCGTAAATTCCGGGATTAAAATCTATCAGCCTTTTCAGTGCTTCATAGCGGTGTTGTGCGCTGGTAACATAATATTGGTGATCAATATTTTTGTTGGCAGTATTCACCTTCCCAACGGTAATTTCTACCGGTTGTTCCATATACTTTTTGCTCACTCTTTTTATCTCAGGCGGCATAGTGGCACTAAACAGCCAGGTGCTTTCTCTGTTGGGTGTGTTTTGAAGAATGAATTCTATATCATCCTGGAAACCCATGTTCAGCATTTCATCGGCTTCATCAAGCACCACGTATTTTATCTGCTTTAAGTCAATTGCTTTTCTTTCGATAAGGTCTATGAGTCTTCCAGGAGTAGCCACTACAATCTGTATACCTTTTTTCAAATCTCTGATCTGCATACCTATGGAAGCGCCTCCATATACCGCTACCACATGCATTTCCGGAATGAATTTCTTAAAAAGCTCTATTTCGTTTACAATCTGAAGACAGAGTTCCCGGGTAGGGCATACAATCAGTGCCTGAGGAAACTTGTCTTTTTCGTTAATCAGTTGAAGCAATGGTAATCCAAAAGCTGCGGTTTTGCCAGTGCCGGTTTGTGCCAAACCTACCAGGTCTTTAGTGCCACTTAATAATACAGGAATAGCCTTTTCCTGAATGGGCGTTGGCTGTGTAAATCCTAAAGCATCGGTAGCCTGTACCAACCTCTCGTCTAAACCCAACCCTTCAAATGTCGTCATATATTAAAAAAAATTTTTGCAAAGATAGACACGATTTAGCTGAATACCTTATTATTTGCTATTTTGTAAGATATGTTTTTCAATGATTTCTCTTCAATGTGTTTATTTTATGATCTTACTTATCCTGTTTGCATTTTCCATCAGTTCATTCAGGTATTGATAGTTTTCTTTTTCAATACAGCTTTTAAACTTTCTGAGCTGTGTGATATGTTCATTGAGTACATCCAGCACATGTTCCCTGTTTTGCTTGAAAATGGGTAACCACATAGCCGGGCTGCTTTTGGCAAGTCTTACAGTACTCTCAAAACCACCACCTGCAAGTTCAAATATGGCATCTTCTTCTTTTTCTTTTTCCAAAACAGTATTTGCTAGTGCAAAAGAGGTAATATGTGAAATATGACTTACATACGCTGCGTGCATATCATGACTGTCTGCATCCATATATGTTACATGCATGCCCAGTATTTTGTACAATTTTTCAATGGTTGCCACAGCAGCAGGATCACTTTTTTCTTTTTCACAGATTACACAGGTTCTGCCGGTAAATGCATCAAGTACAGCAGCTTCAGGGCCACTATACTCTGTACCCCACATAGGGTGAGTGGCTACAAACCTATGCCTCATAGGATGATCTGATAAAGCTTCACACAATGCTTTTTTAGTAGACCCTGCATCTGCAACTATCTGTTTGTCAGTAATAAGATCCATAATACGTTGCATCATGGGTATAGTAGCATCTACAGGAATAGCCACATATATCAGGTCGCTTTGTTTAACGGCTTCTTCCAATGGCAAGGCCTCATCAATAATACCCAATTCCAGAGCCCTTTTTAGACTATTTTCAGTTCTGCTTACCCCTATTACACGGTTGACCAGTTTTTTGTTCTTTAATATCAGGCTGAAAGAACCACTGATCAAGCCTACTCCAACAATTGTAATGGTTTGAAACATGACTTATTTTTTACTTTTCATTGATGCGGTTATCCTTTCTATACTTTCCTGTATTTTTTCTTCTGTGCTGCATAAGCTTACCCTTACATATTTATCGCCTGCACTTCCAAAAATACCTCCGGGGGTAATAAACACACCCGAACGATATAGTACATCATCGCTGAGTGCATAGCCATCTTTATATTCAGCAGGTATTGATGCCCAGACAAACATCCCTGCCTGATGGGTTGAAAAACTGCAATTCAAAAGTTTCAACAGGTCAAATACTTTAATCCGTCGTTTTCTGTAGATTGCATTTATACTTTCATACCAGTCCTTTTCGAGTGAAAGAGCTTTAGCAGCAGCAAGTTGCAAGGGTAAAAACATGCCACTGTCCATGTTACTTTTGAATCTTAATACTTCTTCAATGCGTTGTTTTGCACCACAGAGCATTCCCAATCTCCAGCCGGCCATATTTTGCGATTTGCTCAGTGAATTTAATTCTATGGTCACATCTTTAGCTCCTTCAACTTCGAGTATACTCATCGGGCTATCATTTAGTATAAAACTATAGGGATTGTCATGCACCAGCAACAGGTTGTTTTCTTTTGCAAAACCGACCAGTTGCTGAAAGAAGGATAAGGTGGGCAACTGTCCTGTGGGCATATGCGGGTAATTTATAAAAAAAATTGCCGCCCTGCCATTGTCATTAGCTATTATCTGTGATTTAAGGGTTTTAAAATCAGGCAGCCATCCGTTTTTTTCTTCGAGAGTATATTCAATAATATTTCCTCCTGCTAATGATGCTGCGCTCCGGTAAGTGGGGTAACCGGGGTTAGGCACATACACCTTATCGCCTTCATTGATGTAAGTCATACATATATGCATAATGCCTTCTTTGCTTCCGATAAGCGGTAATATCTCCGTTTCAGGATCAAGAGTAACATTATACCAGGTGCTATACCAGCCTGCAATTGCTTTACGCAATGCAGGGGCGCCTTTGTAGTTTTGGTAACCATGTACATTAGGTTTAGCAGTTTCTTCCTGGAGTTCTTTAATTACATCAGGATGAGGAGGCTGATCGGGGCTGCCAATGCCGAGGTTAATAATAGCTTTACCCTGTCGGTTGAGTTCGTCAATTTCCCTGAGCTTTTTAGAGAAATAATATTCGCCAATTCCATCTAATCTTTTAGCCGTTGCAATCATGTGATATCAAATAAAAAAGTAAAAATTAATATTAGTAATTAAATGACTTTATTAGAAGTGTTCTCCCTTTTTATATACTCCATATATTTTAAGGTCTTCCGTAAAATTTTTCAATTCTTTAATAACCTCATAAAACTGTGAAAGCGAATCAAACTCCATATCTGCATGGAAAGAATATTTAAAATCGGATCCGGGGATTGGAAAGCTTTGAAGTTTACTAAGATTAATACCACCATCTGCAATTCTGGTTAATGCCCTGGCAAGACTACCGCGGGAATGGTCAGTATGGAAATTAACGGAAGCTTTATTAGCGTTTTCAATAATCTCTGCCAGGTCTTCGTGCTGTAAAATAAGAAATCGGGTATAGTTGTTACTGAGGGTATGAATGTTGGGCGCCAGGATTTCCAATTCAAAAATTTTTGCTGCAAGTGTACTGGCTATGGCTGCAATATGCTTGCTTTTGTGTTGGTGAAGGTGTTTAGCACTTAAGGCGGTGTCTTCGGTTTCTACCAGCTTCCAGTCATGTTTATCAAGATAATCAAGGCATTGAAGCAAAGCCATGGGGTGGGAGTGTACCTCCTTAATATCTTCGAGTTTTACGCCAGGATTAACAAGAAGGTTTTGACCAACCTGCAAATAAATCTCACCTACTATTTTGAGTTTGCTTTTTTGCAACAGATTATAATTAGGAAGTATACTACCGGCAATAGAATTTTCAATGGCCATAATTCCGCCATCACTTTGCTTTTTATTGGAGGCCACTTTTACAACTTCCCGGAATGTATTGCAGCATATCACTTCTGCATTATTCTCGAAATAATGATTAGCTGCCATGTGATGGAAACTGCCTTCATAGCCTTGAATGGCAACGGCGATAGAATTTAGAGGTTTCTTTTTTTTATCAGGGTTACCTTCTGTTGACTGCTCCGGCTGGACGGAACTGCTTGTTGATGTCATATTATTATTTCTGGATTTTGGGGTTCAGCACAAAAAAATCCCGGCTTAGTGCCGGGACTGATTATGTTGAACTTCTTTTATTTTGATTTATTTTTTCAACAAAAGCAATCCCGGTCTACCGGTAAAGTAGAAATAAAAATAAAAGAAACGGTATGCTTTTGAAATTTTCATTGCCACGCAAAATTAAGGTCAAAAACTAAATCCACAATAAATTGTTGTATTTTTTTTAAAAAAAATGCCACCCCTTGACAGGAGTGGCCTCAACGATTGCTTGCCATATGAAAATCGTGAATTCCCTATTTCTTCAGTGAATCAACAGCAGCACCTACAGCAGCTTTAGTGCTGTCAACAGCAGCGCCTACAGCAGCTTTAGTACTGTCAGCAGCAGCAGATACAGCTTCACCGGCAGATTTAACAGCTTCAGTTGCATTTTCAGCAGCATTTTCTGCTGGAGTTTCAGATGCATTGTTACAAGCTGCAAAAGCACCAATAGCGAGAATAACTAATAACTTTTTCATTCTTAATAGTTTTTTAGAATAGTTTGATAATGAAATTTATCTTTAATACAGAACCTCAAAAAAGGTAACCCAATGTTTTTTAGAATTTATTTTTTACCCAATTTTGGGTTACAAAAACGATATTTTAGTATTAATAATACCCAGTGTGAGTAATATCCAGAAGGAACAAGAATTGATAAGAGGGCTGGCACTTGATGATAAGTCTGCTATCGAAAGTATTTATAAGGATAACTATGGGTTGATTCAACGTCTGGTAATCAATAACAGTGGTTCGGAAGATGATGCGAAGGATGTATTTCAGGAAGCATTGATTGTGTTGTATGAAAAGTCAAAATCAGGGGTTTTTGAGCTCAATTGCCAGATTAAAACCTATATCTATTCAGTAAGTAAACGATTGTGGCTTAAGAAGCTACAACAAAGAAGCCGATATGACCTTATCGAAAACGGTGCGGAAGAACCTGTGGTTGTTGAAGATGATATGGCGATACATGAAAAGAGGAATAGTCAGTTTGGGATGATGGAACATGCAATGACTGCAATTGGGGAACCCTGTAAAAGTTTGCTTGAATCTTACTATATCAGGAAACAGAATATGCAGGAGATTGCTGATACTTTTGGCTATACAAATGCCGATAACGCCAAAAACCAAAAATACAAGTGCCTGATGCGATTGAGAAAACTCTTTTTCGAACAATATAAAAGTGATAACAAAAATGGATAATATCCGGTTGTTAGAAATGGTTGAACGGTATTTGCAGAATGAAATGTCTGATGAAGAGCAAATCCTGTTTAATGAACTGAGGAAAACCAATCCCGAAGTGGACCAGATGGTAGTGGAACATCATTTTTTTATTAATCAGCTGGGTCGTTTCGGAGAGGATAAAAGATTTCATTCCTCGCTTAATGAAATTCATGACAAACTTATACTTGAAAAGAAGCTTAAACCATTCCATGGCAATAATAAGGTAGTGTATTTGTGGAATCGTTATAAGCGAACTATTACCGTAGCGGCTTCTATAGCCGGTATTACTGCGCTATTGATCAGCGGTGTATTTACGGTACTTACACCAAAGGCTGATAAAGCACAGATAGAAAATCTTGGCAGAAAAATTAATCTGCTGGAGATGAGTCAGAATCATACCCGTCGTGAGTTAAGTGATGTAAAAAACAAAATTGAAATCCCCGGCGAACCCGCTAAGTTTGGCGGTACCGGTTTTTTAATTGACGGCAGGGGATATATTGTAACCAACGCCCATGTTATCAATAAAGCTGAAAAGGTGAGTGTACAAAGTGAAAGCGGGATAGAAATGAGCGCTAGAAAAGTGTTTTTAGATGATAGCCTCGATATTGCCATTTTAAAAATTGACGACTCTCTGTTTAAAGGTTTTGGTTCACTCCCTTATGCAATTACTAAAAAAGTGTCAGCTGACCTTTCTGAACCGATCTTTACTTTAGGTTATCCCCGAGATGAAATTGTGTATGGAGAAGGATACCTGAGCGCTAATACCGGTTTTAATGGCGACTCTCTAACCTGCCAGATTTCAATATCTGCCAACCCGGGTAATAGTGGCGGACCTGTCATTAATAAAGATGGAGAAGTAATTGGCGTTTTAAGTACAAAGCAAACTACTGCTGAAGGAGTAGTATTTGCCATTAAAACAAAGAATATTTTTAAAGCAATTGATATATTGAAAAAAGATAGTACTAATATTCATTTCAAACTTCCATCTGCTTCCTCAATCAAAAATGCAGACAGGGTGCAGCAAGTAAAGAAAATACGGGAATGTGTGTTTATGGTTAAGGGATATTAATGTTTGTTTTACAAATAATTTCCCCATTTTACTTTTCTAAGAGAAAAGATAAACGTGATATTCACATTTGACATTTTCCGTTTTCAGGTAAATTTTTATTTAGGTACACTGCTCATTGTATTTCAACTATTTCATAAAGCTTTACCTCTGGTATGCGGATGTTTGTTCTGCCCTCCTTATATGTAAAAGGTATTTTCCTGTTGCCCGGTTGAAGGGTTATTGATTTTGGCTGCTGTTCGAGTTGCAGATTTATTTCAATATTTTCTGCAGGAGCAACTGTGTCATATACCAGCACATTGGGATTGTTGTGTTCTCCTCCTGCATTAATAAGATGCACGTATTTTTTACCATTCTTCTTGCTCAATACCTGGTGGATATTACCGATGCCACATTTGACGGTTGAAATAAAATGAGAATTCATTTTTTCAATTACAGCTTTTAGCAGAGCAATGGACAAAGGGTTTCTATTGTTGTTGTAAAAATTGCCCATGTCCATATATATAGCTCCGATTTTACCTTTCCCTAACCGGCGAACTGATGAGAGTGCCTCATTCGTGGCGAAACGCCAGTCATCGGCTGTAAGCCGGGTTCCGATTTTTTGTACTTCATTTTTGAATTGTACCGGCTGAAAATTAGTATGCATCAATACAATGCTGTTGTTATAACCTGCAAAAATGCTTTCATCTGTCAGGGGTGGTGTGGTGGCAGTTACACCCAACTCGTCTGAAAAATCAAGTATTGCTTTGGAACCGATAATAATGAGGTTGCCGCCATTTTGTACATAAGTAATCAACTTTGGTTTTATAGCCGGATCTATATGTTCCCATTCGGGTATGATGAGCAAAGGGTATTTTTCCATTCTTCCATTCAACTGGTGATCCATTAGTATTTCGACCGGCAACTGTGCATCAACCAATATGTTTAGAACACCTTTCATACTTTCCTGTCCGTGCGAAGCGTAGAGACCATTGGTAAGAATTCGCTTCCATGCGTAGGTGGAGTATAATAAACCGATTTGTGGAATAATTTCACTTTGAAAAGTGTATGTTTCTCTTTCTTTACAAAATTTAATAATCTCTGCCATTTTCCTGAACTGATATGGCTCGGGTGAGCCGTCCCGGTTTTGTTGCCAATAGGTTTGAAAGCCGCCACCCATCGCAAGTACTTCGGCTGCTTCCTGTTTGAGTTGTGCTACCGATTTGGTGGCTTTTGAATTATTTTTCCAGGCAAAAGACCATGACATCAGGTCCCAGGGTTTGCCCTGAAGGGCAAGGCAGCGGCTTTCAAAAGCAGAGCTATAGAGGCTATTAGTACCTGCAACATCTCCCGAAAGATAATCCACAGGCGAATTTGCAGGTTCAGGCATCATAGACGAAAACGACCAGTTGCTCGTTACTTTAAAATCAGGTGCAGCTTTATGTACAGCGTTGGTATATTTTGCTATATAGTTTCTAAATGACTGGCGATGAAACTCCATCCATTCATAGAAATACGGATCATCTTTGCTTAGTGGAATATTTTTTATACCGGTAATCGTTGTAAACTGTTCCTTTGCTTCAGGGCTATAATCAGGAGCCAGTATCCAGCAATCACCATCCACCCAAACGCCATTGAGATGATACGCTGTAGCAAGTTCTTTCAGTTGCGGGATTAATAACGAGTCAGCATACCCGCTGAACAATGAAGTGGCATTCTCATCCGGTTTTCCATCTGCATTATATCTTGCCCATTGTGGGTGCAATTGTAATGCACGGTTATCCCATATACCTGAGTAATGTACATACAGGGGTATGTGATGTTTATTGGTAACATCCCGCCATATTTTCAGAATATCTTTTTCGATTGCAGGAGCGGGATTACCCGTATGGGTAGGGTAGGAAGAAATACCCGGATGCCCTTTGCAGTCAACCTGTAAAAAATCTGGTTTTACAATACTCAGAAAAGAGTCAATCATTTCAGGAGTGAATGTTTTTCCGATACCGGAATCAGTCAGGCTTGCATGAAAATCGAAATGCAGCCCTGCAAACCGGTTTAAATTTTCTAATCTGTTTTGTTGGGCAAATATTATTAAAGGTTGAAAAATCGGAGTCAAAAAAAATACAATTTTCAGAATGACTGAAATCCTTAATAGTATTTTACTCATATTGTTATTTGAGATTGTTTCTTAAATTTACTACTCAACAAATTTAAATATCTGCCATTGCTAAAAATAAAGTATTGCGATAATAAAGGATTTTATCGTACAATTCAAAACAAGAAATACATCTCAGATTATCATTTTATTTTAATGCTATATTTTCCGGGGTTGAAAATGTTCTTTTGAGGGCGGGACTAAGTCCCGGAAGAACATATTGGGTTCGAAGTCGGAGACTTCGAACAGCAAAAACAGCAAAACAGCAAAGAAGACTTCAAACAGCAATGACAGCATGTCACAACCTGAAGAACCTGGGTGTTTTATCTTTTTGTTATGAAATATATCTCGCTATATTTATGTAATCCTTACCAATAACACATCTATGTTTTTAAAACAAATCATCAGAAATGAAAAATATCCTCCTTACAGCTATCATAGTATCTTCTATTGTAGCCTGCAAAAGCTCTAAAGTAAACACTGCAAATGCTGCAAAAAAAGAGAATACAGATTTCCAGGTTCTGGAAGGTACCTGGGAGTTGAGTTATATCTCCGGACCAAGAATAGCTTTCGAGGGATTATATCCCGAAAAGAAACCGGTTATAACTTTTGCAGTATCCGATTCCAGTATATATGGGAATACCGGATGTAATAATTTCAGAGGGAAGGTAAATGTAAATTCCGCTTCAATTCATTTTCCGGATAACATGGCCATGACACGAATGATGTGCCCCGGCGAAGGTGAAACGGTTTTTCTCAATACTCTCAGAAAAATAAATAAATACTCGGTACAAGGCTCCACACTTACTTTAATCAGCGATGATATTGCAATGATGCGCTTTGTTAAAAAATAACGGAACTAACTTCCAAGGCCGGCAATTATATTGATGGTAAGGGCAACAATAATGGTATTATATGCAAAGGAAATTAAGCCGTGCAGAAGTGCCAGTTGTCGTAGTTTTTTAGAAGTTATTTCCACATCAGATACCTGAAAGGTCATCCCCAGTACAAAAGAAAAATATGCGAAGTCAAGAAAATCTGGTTTGAGTTCCCCCGGAAAATTGAGTCCGCCATGATAAGTGCCGTCGCTACTTTTTTTCCTGTAATACATGTGTGCATATCTTGCAGTGAATATAGTGTGTACTAACAGCCAGGAGAGGATCATGCCTGCCAGTGCCAGCGGCACATGTATTGCTCTGTCTGTATCTGTTTCCTTTCTGGCAGTAAGTAAAAGTATTACAGCAAGCATACTCACAACAGAGCATACCAGTACAATTACAAATATTATTATCCGGCTTGGATCGTCCTCAGCAGCCTGCCTGGGAAGATGAGGTTGTGGTGTGGTAAAAAAAGAAATCCAATAGAAGAATAACAGGCAGATGCAAAAAATATCCCAGCCCGACATCACAGGTGTCATTACCGAAGCATGCTGAAATCTGAATATGGTGCTGCCTGCTATGGCAACAACAATGCATAGCAGCAACTTTGTGCCGGCATGCAACCTGTTCATTAGCGAGAGTCGGTCTTTCTTTTCAGGAGTTGACATTTGGTGCAAGATAGATAATTAAATGACTGCTCTATCTTATGGTGATCGAAAAGGAGGGGAGCAGAACCGGACCATTGTCCGCATCTTTGGCTTTTATCTGGTCAAAAGTCACTACATCACCTGCCGACAACAACCGGATGGCGTCAATACAGTGCTGCAACAAAGTATTCCCCTCAACCATTATATCGGTATCGCTTTTGCCGGTGTTTTTACGCTTGATGTTTAATGTATAGCCCCTTACTTTCATAGCTGGGATACATTGGCAATTGGTTATTTTAACCTGTAAATCTCTTGCGGCGATTATGTCTTCTGCTGAAGCTGTCTTTTCATCTAGCGAACCCAAAACCGTTTTCGGTAGTGGCAAATAGGCAAGCTTGAATGTTTTTTCAAAATAGTTTTGCCGTTTTGGATTATGGAAAAAGTGTCTACACCGACAGCATGAGGTTTCTCAATAAATTGATTTGGCTTATTCGATTTTTGTATCTCACAAAGATTTGATTTTACTTCGTAATCTCCGTGTGCTGCAAACGTAGCTTTAAATACATTTTCTATGCCGATGAATGCAACGTTGGATTCGGGATCAACCAATGTTGTATTGATTAAATCTGATTGCGCATTGGTAGTTTGTACAACCGCAAGGAGAGTGGCGAGTATTAAAAAATTTCTCATAGTTGTGTTCAAATAAAATGGTTAAACAATATTCACTCTCGTGAGTGTACGATCATTTAGCAGCCCGCTCAATAGTTTTCCTGAATAATAATGTTAAAATGTCCGGCGTTGTGGGCACCATCATCCCTACTTCCTGGTACCTGTCTCTCATACCAGCATTTTGACCACAAATGCAGAACTATAACGATGAAAACTATAAAGATGATGGTGATTGTATATCTAAGATAATTTTACCAGTAACCGGATAAGCCGCCTCTTTTTGTTCGGTTCCGCCAAAGGCGGAATTGAAAAAATGTGAAGCAAATTTTTTCAAAGGACAAAAAGCAGCGGCGTTCCGGTTATGAAGCCCGTCGGCTCAGAGGCAAAAACCATGAACTGGAGAGAGTAAAATTGATACAAAAAAGTTAGTGCGAATAAAATACCTAATTCGATCGCGATGGTACGCATTCCACGTACCATCACCACATGGGATTCCTCTTAAGTTGACTATGGATTCTCAGGTACCAGTATTGCAGACGTTACTCAACGGTGTACCAGGTGTAGCTTTCAGGTTCCAGCGTAAAAGTAAACTCAATTGCGTACCGCCTGTTGAGTTTTAAGAGCTGAGTGTGTTTTCCTTCTTTACTGAGCACAGCGGTTTGCGTAAGGCCGGTATAATACAATGGCAATATGATGGTGCGGGTAATCTTTTCTTTCAAAGGATTATACAGCATGAGCAATCCTTTTGTTTTTAATGCCGGGTTCACATGCATGATTCCATCCCAGTCTCTACCATCGGCACGGCGCAGGTGTATAATGTCAGAGTTGAGGATATCCCTGTATTTCTTATACCAGTTGATTACCTTTATTACGACTTCTTTGGTCATATCGGTATCGTATAAACGCGGGCCGCGATAACAGGCCTGTACCCCGGCGCCATAATATTGCATCATCAGTTGCTGATAATCTTTCTGGTGCTCGCTTAATGGTTCTAATATTGCTTCAGGTCCGCCACCCTGGTATCGGGTAAGTGGTACAAATCCCCAGCTCATGGAAGGTGTCTTTTCCCATAACCCGTCATAGATATTCTGCCGGTTGAGTATTTTTTGGTTCTCTCTTGGCAATGAAAAATTTACTTCCCGGTAACCAATAGCTATCTTATGTGTACCATCCAAAAAATACCAGTCGGGGGCATTGATATAAATACCTCTTTCATTCAGCCAGTGATATAATTCTTTTTGTATTTCCATTTGTCGCCACTGGCTATCATCTAAACCCTTATGCCCGGGATGTGATGTTGAAGCGCATACGTCACCGGGGTAGGGGCCGTCATTCTCCCAGATATTAAAACCGGTTTGGGTGAAAAAGAGTTTTATCTTATCTCTGTATGCAAGTCCCCACTTACTTCCAAAGCAGGGAGCATTTCCAAAAAATGCGCCTCCAGGTTTCCCTGTTTTAGGGTCTATTACATCATTTTCATCATCAATTCGGCGACTGCTGAACAGGGAGTAACCACCGATTTTAATTCCTTTACTATGCGCATAATCGGCAAGTTTTTTCCATCTCGCAATATTATCAGCACTGCTGTCTTCCATATTGAGATGACTGCCAAAACTGAGTATCAGTGCTTCATAACCTGTGGCAGCACATTGATCAATGGCGGTATATACCTGGTCATCAGTTTTGCTGACGAGGTGCATGAAAATGGGGTTTTCAGTTGTCCATGGCGCTACAATACGATACATTTTTCTAATAGCCAGTCCTCTTCTTTCGCGGTTGTAGCTATCCATCAGCAGTTCGTGAGTACGAACAGAAGTAAAAGTTTCACCTGGTTGTAATTCAATACCGGGAGCTTTTTCGGGATATATTTCAAGAAGACAGGGTGTCTGGTAATTATAATTTACCTGCGATGTATAAGTGCTATCAGTTTTCCAATGGGTAGTCTGGTCGCTGATATCATAACGCATAGCATTGTTGAAGGCATAATTGGTTTCTACATAAATGCCATGTTGTTTTTTCATTTCTTCAGGGCTGCCTACAACAGCGCTTTCTTCTTCAACAAGTCCAAGTATTTCATTTACCACGCGGTTGAGTTTAAATGAAGTGGTGCCTGTGTTCTGTAAGCTTAACCATTTTACTATTAAAGGAATGCCATCATATATCTCGTAGTTTACATTAAGTTTTACATTTTTAAGTTCTGCCACATTACTACGATAGGTAAAAGTCAGTGTTTTGCCGGAAGGCAGGGCATTACGGGATGACCACCATTGTCCAGCCTTCCAATGTACATAAGGAGCTATATCAGTTACTGAAAAACCCATGAATTGAAAATCGTCGGGATGAGTTTTATAGTCATCAAGCCATTCCGGTAAAATATAGGCATTCTCTTTTTGACCATATAGTCCCCCAACGTTATAAGCTTTACCATTGATAACAAGTCTTGCTTCTGCCTTAATACTTCTTAGTAATTGCTGATCATTGCTCATATTTTTATAATCATAGCAAACTACATTGGGTGTAATTCTAAAAATTCTTTTTACCAGCCCATTATAGAGAATCAAATCCTTACCGTCTTCACTTTTCCATACACCTGCTTTTTGCGGAATATTGGAAACAAGCCAGTCAGCTTTTGTTTCTTTGTTCATAGCTGTATTCCATATAGGGAGACTGGGTTGTTGAGCATCTGCATGGAAGCAGAAAAATATTGCTGCCGCGGAAATGAAGAAACGCATAAGTTCTTTTTTTAGGGGTAATTACTCTACCAGTTGTTCAAAATTCTTTTAGCGCTATTTACCATATCCTTTGCAGGAATGGTTTTCAGTTTTTGTATTTCGAATGTTTTCAGCAATGCATCCAGTTTTTCAATAGAAACCTTATCATTTTTCTGAACAAAGCCTTCTCTTAATATCCTGATTTTTTCAAAGTCCTGAATACCTTCGAGTAATTTTTCAAATCGTATGGAAGTTCTTGGACCGGGATATACCTGGTAAGTATCACCTGCAGGCCAGGCTCTGAAACGGGTATCTATTAAAGGATGAGCTACCCAACTGTTATATGCCCAACGCAGATACCCTGTAAAACCTTTTGCAGCAGCGTACCAGCCAATCCATACATTTTCGTCAGGTGGCGAGAAACTAAAACCGTTGGGATAATTTTCGGTGCAACAGGTATAATAAGTGCTTGGTTTACCTTCCTTTATTCTTTTCTGTAACACAGCGGCAGGAAAAGACTGAGCAGATGCGAGACAGTAATCGAAAATATCTTTTTCTATCTGGGGATGATACTCACCTGCCAATGCAATTTTCCATTTGGGGTCAATTGTTTTGAGTAAGGAAATTACTACCATCATATCTTTCATTGGGCGTTCATCCATGGCAATGGTAGTAATACCAAACCAGTCTTTAGATTTTAAATGTTTTGTAAAATCCCCGAGCATGCGGGTCCAGTACACATTGTATTCAAATGAGCCGATGGCAGCTTTAAGCACCGTATCTTTTTGGGCTTTTTCGTCAAAATACCGAAAGGAAGTTGCCCAGGGCACCATGCTATAGCAGTTGATACTCTCCTTAATGCCGCAATCCATTACAAAGGATATGTATTTATCAAAAAGAGAATAGTCGTAGCTCCATTTTCCATCGCTGTGTTTTATCCATTTTATGAGTCCCGGGAAATCGTCATAAGTTTGATGCCCCCAGGGTTCGTCCATAATGGCTGCAGTAATACATTTTTGTCCTGCAGAAGCAAGCATGGTATAATAAGAGCGCATTAATTCAAAATGTCTGTCGCTCCATAATGGCACACCATGCACCCTGGCAATGGCTGCCGGGTGTTGCCACAGATCAAGATGAAATTTCCATGCTGAAGGCGATGGTAAAACATGATCTTTTACAGAGATACTATAGTTTAGCCGGAATGTCTTTGAAGCATTAATGGTCAGCATGCCTCTGTAAATACCCGGGGCGGCATCCTGTGGTACTTCAATACTGAGCCACATTGGTTGTACATTTTTGCCATCAACAGGCAATGAAGGCACTATATCAATTACATCTGCGACAGTAGACGAATCGAAGTCTTTTGGTTTGCGGTAACCACAGCCGCCGGCAAATTCATCAGTAATTACATAGCGCACAAAATTCAGTTTTATATTTTCGGCGGGAATGATATTGCCCTCCGATGTTTTAAGCTCACCAATCGAATAATTTACGGAGGGAATGGACTGCTTTGTCCACACCAATAGCTGTGTATGTACTTTTTCTCCTCTCCATGAAGTAGCATGCCATTCATTTCGTAATGGTATTGCCGGTACTACATCTCTGGCAAACCGGGTATCGCTTCCGGCAAAACTTACTTCAACATTGTTGGCCATTGATGACCATTTATTATTACCGGCTGTGGAAATTATTAATGGATCTTTATAATATTCACCTGCGGAAGGGCTTACCTGTGCACCTGCGGAAAGGGCTATAAAGCTTAAAAAAAATGCAAAATATTTTTTCATTGTCGGTTTCATTTGAAGAATGCTAAAACTACAGGAATAAATGATAGAGAATATAAGCAAACGATTGCATAATTTGTATTAAAAAAATTATTTTTGACACAGATATGTCTGAAAAAATACCTACGATAAAAGAAATTGCGCAGAAGCTTAATATTTCTATCTCTACCGTATCTCGTGCATTACACGATCACCCGAGTATCGGGTTGCGCACCAAAATGCAGGTACAGAAGCTTGCCGCTGAAATGAACTACGAACCTAACCAGACAGCTATACAGTTTAAACAGGGAAAAACATTTACAATAGGGTTAATTCTACCCAATCTTATGGAGGAATATTTTTCACTCGCAATAAACGGGGTAGAGCAGGTTGCTTTGGAAAATAACTATAATGTGCTGATAGGTCAAAGCCACGATGACCTCGAAAGGGAACAAAAAATTCTGGATACTATGCGCAGGCACCGGGTGGATGGAGTTTTGGTTTCAATTTCGAAGCAAACCAATAGTATCGGACATTTTGAGCAACTGGAAAAATATAATATTCCGGTAGTCTTTTTTGACAGGGTACCCAATGTACCGCATATCCATTCTGTTTGGTGCAGCCTGTACGACAGTACCATTGATGCTTTGGAATTGTTATTTAAAAAAGGACATAGGCGTGTTGCATACATTCAGGGACCATTGTCGCTCAATATCAAAAATGAAAGGCTGGAAGGATACTACGAAGCTCACAAGCACAATAAAATACCTATTAATGAATCGCTGATCGTTACAACTGACTTATCAAAGGCGGTTACAGAAAAGGTGTTCGAAAAATTGATGTTGTTAAAAGATAAGCCAACCGCTATACTGGCTTTCAATGATACGGTAGCCCTGGATACTATTCAATACGCCAAAAAAATGAAGTTGAAGATCAATAAAGATATCAGTGTAGTGAGTTATGCCAATTGGCCCATCACCAGCTACCTGGATTATCCTCCAATTGCCTCAGTGGAACAATTTCCTAATGATCAGGGTGCACGTGCAACCGAGCTCCTGTTTAAATTGCTGGACAGCAAATCACCTGAGGATTTGGTTGCTGTCGGGAATATTGTTTTAAAGAGTAAACTGATTGTTCATTAATATCTTTTATTGCTGTCAATTATTTTATGGCATTGTCCAGCAATGAATAGCAATACCATTCCTGTCTGGGTAAATGAAAAGGACCTTTAAATAAATTTCCCTTTGCAGTTTGAGCCAAACTTCCATTGCGGTGCAGGTAGCCAAACCATTCACCATTCTTTTTATCATGAAACTTTTTATAGGAATAATCATGTACCAGTTTATGCCATTCCGCATATTTTTCATCACCTGTCATCAGGTATGCAAGTAATGTTGCAATGATAGTTTCATTATGGGGCCACCAGAATTTCATGTCCTGCCAGTATTCCTGCACCGGTTTGTTATATACATCACGGAAATATAATATACCACCCTGTTCCTTATCCCAGCCACGTTCCCACATATAATCGAGCATTTTACAGCCCAACTTAATTAAATGCGGGTCATTGTTACGGTATTTAGCTTCGTGCAATAAAAACCAGGCGCCTTCTATGGCATGCCCTGGGTTGAGTGTTCGACCGTCTATATGATCAATGATGCTGCCATCAGGCGCTACCTGTTCCATCACACATCTGATATCATCTTTCACAAAAAAAGTTTCAATTTCCTTTATCCATTTATCAATCCATTCATCACACCTCTCATCACCAATTGTCTCTCTCAGTTGCTGTGCGGTGTTGGTCATTATCATCGGTACTCCAATTCCTTTTGAAGGCCTGGTGTCAGCGAATTTAGGCTGCAGTTTTTTTTCACCTGTTGAGTATGCAATACAATCACCAAAAACCTTTCTTGCATTTTCGGCAGCCTGCTTGTCGCCACTTGCTTTGGCATAAGCAGCTGCGGCAATTACATAAAATGTTTCAGAGAAAAAATACCTTCGTTTTCGAATCGGTTGCCCTGTTCTTGTTACATGAAAGAACATTTGACCATCTGTATCAAAACAATGTTTATTTAAAAACTCATAGCCCAACTTTGCTCCTTCCAGCCATTCTTGTTTTTTTTCTATTGTATTATAAAGTGTAGCCAGCAACCAGGTTGCTCTTCCCTGTATCCACACTGCTTTGTCATCATCAATCAATGATCCATCTGCATCTCTCATTAATAAATACCCACCGTAATCTTTATCGAAAGAACGGGGAAACCAAAAGGGGACGGTGTCTTGTAATAATTGTTTTTTATAAAAGTCTTTTAATTCTGCTAAATCTTGTTTTGAATATGTCATGGAATAGTTTTTTGTTTCAATAAATTTTCATGCAAAGGCGCTGAGGATGTAAATGAAGCAAATATTTTTCTTCTTCTTTATGTTTTGTTGTTTTACCGCGGAGGGCGCAAAGTTTTTTCGCAAAAGACGCTGAGAAAATATATCCTTGCTGTCATTTATTTTATCCTCTGCATTCTCTGCGTGTATTTCCTCTGCGATCTTTGTGGTTTATTTTTTTACACAAAGAGCATAAAGGATTCACTGAGGTACACAATGTATTTTCTCCTTTGTGGCTTAGTGTGAAATTCTTAGCAGTTTATTTCTATATCATTTCCACTTTACAGTTGTAAACACAATCTTAGAATAGTTGTCTTTTTCATATAAAATTCCGATTTCATCTTTGCTGAGAAGCACGATATCAGAATAAGCAGCATTATCACCTTTACCAGTTGAGTCAATTACATAACTTTTCTTCCAGGTCTTGCCTTCGTCAAAACTTATACGTAAAGTGAGGTTATCCCTTTTTTGTGTATCCGCTGCATTACTGAATGCAAGTATGGTCTTGCCATTTTTAATACCAACAGGGAGAATGCTTCCTTCATTCACGGGGTCGGGAAGGTTTTTATCAAAGTAAGAGGTATCCCAGGTTGCCCCGCCATCACTGCTGATAGAAACAATTCTTGCTTTTATATCTCCCCTTTGGTTTCTGCTGTTCATCATTAACCTTCCATTGGATAGGGGAGTAGCAGTGGATTCATTAGAGCCCGGTACAGTTACCGTTTGACTCAGATGAAATGTTTTTCCATGGTCATCTGTATAAAACCCATGAGCTTCATAGTCCGTAAATTCTGGTTTAGGATCGCCTATAGAATGATTGGCTGCCACGTAAATCCGCCCTTTATATTTACCACTGTTGAATTGCATGGCATGACCGGGAGTATTGGCATAACTACGCCAGTCTTCAGGAAAATTATATTGAGTATTTATCTGAGGTTGTTTTGGATAGTGTACCTGGGTGGTAATATTGACCGGCTCCGACCATGTGGCGCCATTATCAGTGGAAGTTTTATACCAAACCTCTCTCAAACCATTTCCTTTTCTCACTTCTCCCTCATGATTATTGCCTGTATTATAAAATAAAAATATCCTTCCATTGGGATGGGCCGGATCAGTGAGGTCAACAACAGGTGCGGGGTTGCCAGCCTGCAAACTATCATAGTCAACAATGGTTTGCATTTTGCTCCATGTTTTACCTTTATCTGAGCTTTTCTTCAAAACAATATTTACATCTCCAAAATCGCCGGCACCATGTACCCGTCCTTCTGCAAATGCAAGCAAACTTCCATTCGGCAAACTGATAATGGCAGGTATCCTATAACTTTTATGACCTTCCGTACCGGAGACAAACACAGGAACTGATTTCTTTTGCGCAAATGATGCAGCAAAAAAGAAAATACCGGCAAAAAACAAAGAATATTTTTTCATAAACGTTTTTTATTAGTCAACAAAATCATTAGTCTTCGGTCGTAGTGTGATGAGCTGCACAATCAATGCTAACGCAACGATAGCGGCTAAGGCAGCAAAACCAAAACCAAAATTTCCTTCATCTTTAAACCTTCCCAATACCTGGGTAACAGCCGCACCGGCAAAAACGCCCACCATATTCATAAATCCGTAAGCTGTGCCTCTCAGTCTCGAAGGTACAAACTGGCAAAGTATCGGCATATTGTTAGCATCAAACATGCCATAACCCACACCAAAACAAACTGCCGCACCAACTACTGTAATGAAAGTATTGCCATAGCCCAATAAAATTAATGAAGGAATAGTTAAAGCTAAACCAATGGCGCCGGTATATATTCTTCCTCTCAGATTTTTTTGTACCCAGCGATCGCTAAGAGGGCCTCCAATAAAAACGGCGCCAATAAATGATGATAAGGCAATTGTAATAGTGGATAAAGGACCTGCTTCCGACATGGGTATTTTTAAACTGTCTGCAAATAATGTAGGCAACCAGTTTTTTGTGGCCCAGCCTGGAAGACTTGGCGCAGCAAAGTATAACAGTATCACCCAGAAAGCTATGTTTGAAAATAATATAGACAATCCCTTTAATAAGGGTAATTTATTGGGAGTAACATTACTTTCAGATTTGCCGGTTGTTCTGTTTGCATGTTTATCTTTTAATAAAAATGCCAATACCAATGCATAGATGATTCCAACAATTCCAAACCAGTGAAATGTGGTATGCCAGGAGTATGCATCTGCTACTGTGGCCCCGAATCCGCCCAACGCCTGACCGGTATACAATCCTGTCATGTGAATTCCGATGGCTAAGGACCGGGTCCTACCTGTATGATAATCTGCGATCATTGCCAGACCGGCAGGTATATACAATGCTTCGCTAACTCCCATTAATGCACGCAGCCAGAGTAAATGATCGTAATTGTCAGTAAGCCCCATACTATAGGTAACAGCACTCCATACCAGCAGGCTGCCAACGATTAGCCATTTGCGATTTACCCTGTCGGCAATAGTGCCGGCAACCGGGCTCATAAATCCGTAAACGTAGAGAAAGATGGCCATCAGAAAGCCAAAGGATTCAGCGCTTTGCAGTTCGGAAATATCTACCTGCATAGCTTCTTTCATGGTGGAAAGCATCTGCCTGTCCATATAGTTCAGCAATGCTACCACCCATAAGAGAGCTACCACCACCCATTTATATTTTCCTTCGCTGTTCATTATTGTTTTTTACACAAAGAGCACAAAGCATGCACAAAGGTTCACAAAGTTTTTCCCACTCGCTGCGTTCTCTGCGTGTATTTCCTCTGCGTCTCTGCGCGAAATGTATTATTGGCAGTTTATTGTTTTTACCTTAACAAGTTCAGTTAATTTTTTAAAACTCCCATTAATATTTTAGGTAATCTTACTCCGGCCCTTATTTCTCCGCTTGGAATAAATACAGTGTCTCCAATTGTAAAGGCAGTGGTAGTGACAGGTGTATCGAATGGTATAGCGCCCGCAACAACCCACTCATCTTTTTCAGTATTATATAGCAAAATATCCCTGCTGAAACCGGGGTGAGTAGACTGCAACTTATTTTTCTGTTGTACCAGTTCTTTTTTCTTTGTTGTATCTTTTTCATTTGCTATAGCGGCGAGAAATTCCTCTGTCTTATGAAAAGTCTCACCTCTATCCCCACCAAACAACAAAATCTCATTTGTACTAAACGCAACCCCTGTACCCGCACTTAATGCATAAGGTAGCGAATTTTTCCTGTTCCATTGATTAGAAGTAATATCGTACTCATAAACTGTAGCATAAAGATTGCTGATGCCACTTGATGTTTTCATTCTGCCTCCAATAAAAAATAGTTTTCCTGACTGTGCTACCATCAAACCATGTGATACTGGCGATGGTAAAGCGGCTAACTCTTTCCAGCCGGATTGAGGATGAATAAAATCAAGAACATACAATTTTGCTGAAACCCCTGCGTCAGTTTCACCACCGGCAAAATATAAATGGTTGTTGTATACGGTTAATGACGCGTTGGCAGTTGCTTGTGGTAAATCAGGTAATAAAACAAAACCGAGGGAATCAGTATTTTTATTTTTAATCAACCAGGTTTTGTTACTCAATCCACGCTGACTTTCCCCCCCCGCATAAACAATCCCATCAGGCACAGAGCAAACAGCAGGATAGGCAATAGTATCCGGTAATTTTGATTGATACAGTAATTGCAAACCACTGCCATTCTTTAAATACACAAAAATATCATCATAATATTTTTTCTTTCCTCCCTGCCAGGGCATACTGTCGGGAAAGTTGGCGCCTCCTGCCACAATAATAGTATCACCAAAATGACCTGCTACCGGGCCGGCATAACCGAAAGATGGTTTTCCGTTTATATCGGGTAGTGTAGTAATTAGTTTCCAGTCAATATGAACGGTTTGCGACTCGTTTTTGCAGGAGTTTAAGTTAGCAAATGTTGACATCAGGATAATTGATAAGATTAAACGCATGAATACAATTCAGCTTTAAGGCTTCTTTGAACAATACTTACTAAAATTAATTTTATCAGTATCGGCTTTAAACTGTTCAAATTCCGCAGCGGTCATATTCTTTACCGGCAAACGAAACTCCCCGCAATCCATACCCACTAATTTCATGTAGGCTTTGCCGGTAGCAATACCGCCATATTTACCGAGGAGCCGGATCATATCAATAGATTGTTGCTGCAAGGCATTGGCTTTTTGCAAATCGTTTTTGCTGAATGCTGCCATCAGTTCATGATACAACGGAGCAGCATAGTTGAAGGTGCTGCCTACCGATCCTTTTGTACCTAAAGCCAGGGCCGATAACATATTTTCATCTCTTCCCCACAACATATCATATTTCCCGTTTTTAAAGTTCATGCAGGAAAGAAAATCCATAAAATCTTCGTGGGTATATTTAATACCTGTAAAATTGGGAACTTTTTCATCAATCGCCTGCAGCAGGTCGTACATAGCGAAGCCAACACCCGTTAATACGGGTATATGGTAATAATAAAATGGCATATCGGGTACTACGGATGCCACTTCGGCACAGGCTTTTGCCAGCATGTCTACATTGGCTGGTTTAAAATAAAACGGTGAAGTAAAGGAAATGGCGTATAAACCGATCTGCTTTGCATACAATGCCAACTCTTTGCAATCTGCTATACTGGTACCACCCAGAAACATCATAACTTTAAAATCATTATCAGATGCGGTGGCCTTTGCCCATGCTTCTGCCACCTGCATTTTTTCTTTTGCGGTCATAGAAACACCCTCGCCGGTAGAGCCGCAGATGAATGCGCCGGTAACGCCATTGGCTTTAAGCATAGCATAATATGATGGTATAATCCCAGTATTTACAGAACTGTCCGGTTGCATTGGTGTAAACGGAGCTGCAATAAGGCCCCTGAGGTGTTGAGTGTTCATAATCTGTTTTTGTGATTGACAATAATATAGATAACAAGTTAAGCTGAAAAATACAATTAACAGCTGACTATAAAAATCCTAAAAATGGGTATGTTCAGCAGATTGAAAAATGATTCAACCTGCTGAAATGATGTAATTATTTAGGTTTTGAAGTAGTATATCCGGGGGTTTGGTCAACCAATGGGTCATTGGTCCAAATTGAAGACTCAATAGGCCATAGTATTTTATAACCCTGTGTTGCTTTGTCCAATACACCATAGGGTTGATTGGCACTGATGTATACTAAAGGTTCACCCGCAAATTTCATTCTGCGGATATCATACCAGCGTTTACCTTCATAAACAAACTCTTTACTGCGTTCTTCAAAAATAGCCAGTTCATTGGCATCCTGCGATCCATTTACAAATGGTGTGGGGTCAGCATTGGCAAAAGCACGGTCGCGTATTGCTTTTATATATTGCGTCGGATCGCCACCTTCGGCATTTGTAATTTCTGCCAGCATCAATAAACGATCTGCTTCACGGTATACCGGCCAGTCATCGGAAAAATATCTTTTGTTGGCATCTATAATACCGAGGAATTTTACAAGTGCTGTATTCCTTACTGTTACTGTTACAGGAGTGGTAGTTTTATCTACCTTATAATAATCGTAAAAAGTGGCATTTCTTCTTTTATCGGCAAGGTCATAGGATTGAAACAACTCAAATGTATAACCGTAACGTTGAATAATCTGCATTGAATTGGTTGCCGCTATGTTTAATGGATCAACTAAAGTAGAGCCACTTCCCGATGAGTCTTTGTAGTGCAGGTTGTCAAAGTTAAAAGTTTGATACAGAAACGTAGCATAGTTATTCATTTCCGCTTCACCCACTCTAAAACGAATTGCCAATATAATTTCGTTGTTATTCTTTTTCCCATAACTAAACGCATCAGTAAAATTTGGCTGTAATGCCGGACCGCTGATGGCGTTTAATGCTGATTTTGCTTCTGCTAAATCGGCTGTGGTATTGTAAACTTTAGCTGACCATAAAAAAACTTCACCTTTTAACATCAGAGCGGCCTGCGGATTCCACTGACTTTTATCAACCGGAGTAGATGCTGTGCCAAATAAGGTAACTGCTTTGTTAACATCTGCTTTAACAGCCGCTAACACTTCTGCTTCTGTTGACCGTGCCTTTCGTAATACTACAGCATCTGTAGCTCCTTGTAATACTTCAGGCTCCAGTACAAGGGGGACACCTCCATAAGTACGGAGCAGATGGAAATAATAAAATGCCCGCATGGCATATGCCTGCCCTAGCAAATAATCTTTTTTTTCAGTTGTCAAAAAAACAGCCGGTTCAACTTTTTGTATAAAAAGATTTAATTGTAGTATCGGATTGTAAAAACCTGCCCAACCGGATACACCGGATGAAGTTTCTTCAATGGCCTGGTTAATAATAGTCAGCTCATTTAATGAAGTATTCTGACGATCCACATTACTAAATCCACCACCCCGCATTTCGCCGAGGCGTAGAAACATAAACTGGTTATCACGAAATTGTTTATGAAGTCCCACCATAAAATTAGAGACCTGGGATTCATTTTTCCAGAAATTCCCATCACCGTAAAAGTCTTCCGGAGCAAGCTCCAGGGTTTTGCGGCAGGATGTAGTTGCTATGGCTACTAATACTATAAGGAATATATATTTAATCTTGTTCATAATATTACTTTAAGAAAGTTGATTAAAATGTGAGATTAGCTCCAAATACGAGTTGAGTAGGTATGGTATAGGCACTGCTTTGTTGTCCGGTCCGCTCCGGTAAATTGATCAGTTTATTAGTGATATACCCGAGGTTCTGACCAGTTACGGTTAATCTCAATCCATTTATTTTTGCTTTATTAAGCAGTTTCCTGGGTAAAGAATAACTGAATGAAACTTCGCGAAATGCCAGGTAGCTTGAGTTTACAAAAAACATACTGCTGGGTCTGTCAAAGTTTTTGGTGTTTAACTGATCAGCCCAAATGTATCGGGGATATTTTGCATTTGGATTGTCCGGAGTCCAGGTTTGTTTTACAATATCTGTAGCATTAAATTCTCCCTGTGCCATTGCCAGCGACCACATTTGCATAAAATCCTGCTGAATATGCCCAAGCGCAAAATCCAGACGTGCAAATAAACTAAAGCCCTTCCAACTTATAGTGGTATTGAATCCACCTGTCCAGCGTGGAAGAGTATGCCCCAAAGAAACCCTGTCGCGATAATCTATAGTATCGTTTTTATCAATATCCTTCCACATCATATCACCCAGTTGTGTAGCTATATACAGCGGGTTATTTGCAGGTCTGCCTGCATTCAGATTATATTGGTCAATTAGCTTCTGGCTTGCAACTCCTCTGCCTGCGCCACCGTTTTGATAGGCAGCTTTTGCCGCTTCGTCAAACACATTATATCCATCCAGGTCTTTTTGAGTTCTGATAATGCCTTCCGGTACAAATCCAAATAATTCACCCCATTCCTGTCCTTCCTGAAGGCCACCGACCCATATTAACTGTCCTGTATTAGGGTCATAAATTCTTTCACCACCCTGCCTGTTTTTATCATTGCCATTATATGGGAGTTTTAATATAGTATTCTTATTCCAGGCGGCATTGGCACTTACTGTCCAAGAAAGATTTTCCCCCTGAATAATTTTATAATTGACATCTATTTCGAATCCCCTGTTGCGCATACTTCCATTATTGGTTCTTACACTGGAAACACCGGATGAAGTTGGCAGGCTGATAAATGCAAGTTTATCATCAGTAATTCTATTGTAATAAGCTACAGAAACATTTAAACGGTTATTTAATAAGCCCATATCGGCACCAACTTCAGTTGTATTAGTTTTTTCCCAGCGTAAAGTAGGATTGGCAAGACTGGTTAACAAAAAGCCTATATTCCCATTATACGGAATTTGTGAACCATAAGACCCCTGTACTTCGTACTCACCGATTGCATTGCTGGTTCCTATTCCAATATTCCCATTTTTACCCCAACTCGCTCTTAATTTCATATAAGACAACCAGTTTTTGGCAGAAGCCATAAAGTTTTCTCTGTGAATTAACCAGCCAATAGAAGCAGCAGGGAAATTGCCGTATTGATTGTCGCTGCTTAGGCGTGATACTCCATCTCTTCTGATAGTGAAGCTAGCGAGATATTTACCATCCCAGTCATAAAGCAAACGTCCAAATCCAGACATGATGCGGTCCCGAAAATGATAAGAATCTGTAGTACGTGTTTGTTTAGTGGAATTATCCAGTGTGTATTGCAAATCTGCAAAATCATCTGTAGGGGCATCACTTCCACCTGCAGCTACACCTTTGGAATAAGCATCATAATATTCAAAGCCAGCCATGGCATTGATATTATTTTTATCGAGAAAAGTTGTGCTGTAATTTACAATGGCATTATAGGTTTGGCGGATTGTTCTATCAAATCCGGCGCTTGTAGCTCTTGTCCTGTTCCAGCCACGGTTGGGGTCGGTCAGGCTTAGTAAACCGGTGCGAAAATCCTGGTTAAAGCTTTCTGCAAAACCTTCGTCGTACATCCATATAGCACCTAATTTAATATAAAGGTCTTTAGTAAAATCAACTTTGAAAGATTGCCCTAAGGTGAATTTGTCTGTCTGGTTGCTGCGTTTGTATTTATCAATATTTACAATTGGATTACCGTCGCTGGCATCACGTCCCAATATGAGTTCTCCATTTTCATTGGTACCACGCATGGTGGGTGGTGCAGATAACATTCTTCCCCAATAGTTACCCTCACCATTTTGTAAAGATTGATCTCTCCAGTTAGCTTTATTAAACTGCAGGCTGCTTTCTGATTTTAGCCAGTCTTTTATTTTATAATCACCATTCAGTGTAAAGGTTAATCGTTTATAAAATGTTTTAAGCGATAATCCACCTTCATCGTAATATCCGAGATTGGCAAAATAGGTGCCGCGATCGTTGCCTCCGCTCATGCCTACATTATATTCCTGTACTGTAGCTCTCTTGTATAATCCATAATCTCCATAGTTGAAGTCTTTGTAGATGAGGTCGGCATAAGTCCCATTAGGATCATAATTTCCTGATGCGTTGGTAGGTACTGCATCTTTCATTTGTTTCCAGCCGGGTTTATTGAGTAGCTCCCGGTTTACATCGTTCAACCGCATTACACTCCAAATAGCACGATTATCATAGTTGCCATCTAAAATATTTCCCGTATTCGGGTCTTTATACATATTACCGGTAGCCCTTGGTCCTACACCTGACAGTGCTGAGTTGGATGCAACTGTACCGAATGTTCCATTAATTATAGCCTGTACTACACCCATCCTGCTCCATTTGATATAATCTTCAGCACTTAAAAAATTATAAGGAATATTCAAATAACTGATTCCTCTTTTAGCATCTAAAGTGATAGCTGATTTGCCGCTTTTGCCCCTTTTGGAAGTAATAAGGATAACCCCGTTGCTTGCCCTTGCACCATAGATCGCTGTAGCTGATGCATCTTTCAGCACTTCTATACTACCAATATCTTCAGGGTTGATATCGCTTAAAGAGCTTCGAACCTGACCATCCATTAAAATCAGCGGGCTGCCAGTGCCATCAAAATTGGTACCTCCCCTTAAAATGATAGAAGGCAATGAACCAGGTCGGCCTGTACCGGTGGATACCCTTAAGCCGGGAATAGTTCCCGCCAATGCCTGCGCAGGATTGGAACGTAAACCAGTTTCCAAAACTTTGTTATCCAGTTTTGCCACAGAAGATGTGAGTTTGGAACGTTTGGCAGTGCCATAACCTACTACCACAATTTCATTCATTTTCGATTCTCCTTCACTCATTACAATGTTAATTACATCTGTAGAACCAACGGTATATTCAGTGTTGTTAAAGCCTACAGAACTAAATACCAGTACATCACCTTTGGCTGCATCCAGTGTAAAGGTGCCTTCAACGGTAGTAGAGGCACCCGCAGTTTTTCCTTTTATAGTTACACTTACGCCCATTAAAGGAGTACCATCCTGTGAAATAACTTTTCCGGAGATTTTTTGAGTTTGTGACCATCCCGATAACACAAAGAAGATACAGGGTAGTAATAACCCCAGTTTTACATTAATTAATCTCATACAGCAGAGTTGTTTTAAAAAAATTATTAAATTCGTATTATGTATGACATAATAAAAATAAATGGTTTTTTCATAGTAACCAAATTTTAAGAACATTTTTTTAGATTGTTGATACAACCAACCTTCAGGGTTGGCTGAAATGTACATTTCGTAGTTTATTAATTAGAGATTATTTTGAAAAAATGATTAGTATTGAAATTAATATTTAAACTTGTCTATTAATACATATTTTACCTTACATGAGTGTAGACACCATTATAGAAAACCTGAAATCCTTAGATACCGGTAGTTTGGTAGACCGGGTAGAGTCAAGGCTAATAGAGTTATTGCAGGAAAAAAAAATGCAGGTGGGTGATAGCATCCCTAAGGAAATAGAACTGGCTGAAGTGCTGGGGGTTAGCAGGACTGTCATCCGCGAAGCCCTGCTACGGTTGAGGATGATGGGGTTGATAGAAACTAAAAAGAAGAAAGGAACTGTCATTACTAGCCCCGATCTTTTTGGAATAATAGGAAAAAGCCTGAACCCCCATGTATTGGATCAGGATACCCTTATGGATATTTTTGAAATACGACTCGTACTGGAAATTGGTATGGCCGATTTTATTTTTCAGCGCATAACGCCAGATGATTTACGGGAGTTGAAGAAAATTGTAAGTCATGAACCTAAAGTAACCGATAGTCATTTATTTAATATTGAGCATGAAATTGCTTTTCATGGAAAACTGTATGAAATTACCCGGAATAAAGCCATGAGAAAATTTCAAAAAATGCTGTTACCGGTTTTTGACTATGTACATAAAAGCGGTTTATTAAAAAAGCAAGTCCATCTAAAGACATTCGTTTCGCATAAGGGTCTGGTGGAAATCCTTGAAAAAGGGACACCGGAACAATTCCGAAATGCCATGCGTATGCACCTCGAAAACCATTTTGATCGGATTTTTAATTGAATCGTTTTATTTTTAATCTGATACCTGTTTCCAACTCATTTTCATGTACGGCAAATTTCTTTTTTCTCTATCCAAAGCTGAAATTTTTGCAGAGGGGCATCCTGCAGAATAGTATGCTGATTGCTGTAATAGCCTGGCTGGTAACTAACCTGGTAATAATTCCTCTGAGTCACGTGTCGCCACCTTCGTTTACAGTTATTGGAATAATTCGGGCTATTGCAATTCTGGTATTGTGTATTGGTTTGCCTTACAGTTGGATGACCAGGAGATACTATGCTAATAAATGAAATTCCCCCCAGCTTAACACCTCCCAAAAAAAATTCGTGCGGACTACATTGTTTAAGATTTAAAATTATTTCTGCAAAATTTAACTGTATTCCTAATCTTCATTTCGTCATCTATAAAAAGAAATAAAACATGAAACATGCAATCAGTTGGTTTTAAATACCAGCAATAAATATAGACAGGGCTCAAAAATTTTATGAGATCGTTTTCCAGTTCCAAATGCAACTAATGGACTTCGGTGATACAAAAAAGAGAATGTTCCCCATTGATGATCCAATGGAAGGAATAGGTGGAACCCTTATTGAAGTAAGAGAATTCTATAAACCTTCCGCAACCTATGGCCCTTAATATACCTAAACGGAAATCCCGATTTGAAGGTTTTTCTGGATACTGAAGGAAACCGTATTGCCCTGCACAGCGTTCCCGAAAAATATCTTAATTAATAAAAACTACCAGTTATGAAATTTTTAAAACGTTTATTTTTTATCGTATTGGGTATTATAGCCCTGTTGTTAATTGTAGCTTTATTTGTAAGTAAAGACATGAAAGCAAGTCGCGACATTGTAATTAACAAACCTAAATCTGAGGTATTTGACTACATAAAAATGTTGAAGAATCAAAACAACTACAGTAAATGGAACAAACTCGACCCTAACATGAAATCAGAATACAGGGGTACAGACGGTACTGTAGGTTTTGTAAGTGCATGGGAAGGTAATAGTGAAGTAGGCAAAGGTGAACAGGAAATTACTAAAATAGTAGAGGGAGAAAGGCTGGAGACTGAACTTCGGTTCATTAAACCATTTGAATCAAAAGCAAATGCTATAATGACTACTACTGCCATAGATTCTGCTCACACAAAAGTTACCTGGAGTTTTGACAGTAAGATGTCTTATCCTATGAATATTATGAAGCTGTTCATGGATATGGACAAAGCCATTGGCGATGATTTTAGCACCGGGCTTAGCAATTTAAAAGCAGAGTTGGAGAAATAGACCTGAGAAAACAATTTCTCACAGATGCCGCTGATACGCACAGAAAGAAAAATCTGTGGTAATCTGAGAAATCTGTGAGAGAAAATGGTTTCTCGCAGATGCCACTGATTTGCACAGAAAAAAAGTAATCTGTGATATTCTGTGCAATCTGTGAGAAAAAATGGTTCTCACTGATGCCACTGATTTACACAGAAAAAAAGTAATCTGTGATATTCTGTGCAATCTGTGAGAAAAAATGGTTCTCGCAGATGCCACTGATTTACACAGAAAGAAAATCTGTGGTATTCTGTGCAATCTGTGAGAAAAAATGGTTCTCACTGATGCCACTGATTTACACAGAAAGAAAATCTGTGGTAATCTGTGAAATCTGTGAGAGAAAATGGTTCTCACTGATGCCACTGATTTACACAGAAAGAAAATCTGTGATTATCTGCGTAATCTGTGAGAGAAAATGGTTC
>JAFDXG010000179.1 GCA_018268105.1 Bacteroidota bacterium
CTGGTAAAGTCCGGGATACGATGAATGATATCTCTTTCATAAAAAAGTACCAGGGGCAGAAGAATAGCTACTAAAAAAATATAAGTATAAAACAGCATCTCCATTTCAGTGAAATCAATTTCCTAAATGTTAAAAAAGTATACACTTTCATTTGATTATTGTATTTTTTTCGAAAAGGGCATTGATAAATTTACTGTGATAAGAAATTCTTAAAGAAAAGTATCATTAATACTTAATAAAAAAATAGAATTTCTGATTAACAAATTTGTGTTTAGTTAATTACCAAATACTAATACTTATGCCTAAAAAAAATCCGCTGTTATTGTTGGTAAAATTATTACCAGCCGGGACTTTAAAACTTTGTTTTGCTAAACAAAGTAGTCTGCTTTATAAGGTTTCTTTACTGTTCTTATTACTGGCATCATCGGGGGTATTCCATCAGTTGAAAGCGCAAAATGCAACAACTGTAAAAGGAAAAGTGCTGAATAAAAATTCCGGTGAACCGGTAGCAGGAGCATCTGTTACTGTAAAAGGATTGAACAGGGGAGCTTCCACGAGAGAGGACGGAAGCTTCTCAATCAGCGTTCCTTCTGCAAATGCAGTACTGATCATTTCTTCCGTAGGATACGAAAAACAGGAAGTAAAAGTTGTTAATCCCGCTAACGAAATTATAGTGAGCATTAACCCTGCCGGAGGAGAGCTAAGCGATGTAGTGATCACAGCGCTCGGTATTCAGCGCAGCGCCAAATCACTCACCTACGCCGCGCAAAAAGTGTCGGGCGATCAGTTGAATGAAGTAAGAGACGCCAATATTGCCAACACTTTAAGCGGCAAGGTTGCAGGGCTTACCGTTACATCCACTGCAAACGGCCCTGGTGGGGCAACAAGAATTGTTTTGCGAGGCAACCGTTCTATACAGGGTGACAATAATGCGCTGATAGTGGTAGATGGCGTGGCTATTGATAATTCAACACCAGCCGGGCAGGTGAGAGAAGATGCAGGAAGCAGTAATGCAGCACAAAGCGGGAGCGATGGCATTTCCAGTATCAATCCCGATGATATTGAATCTATCAGTATCATGAAGGGCGCCGCCGGTGCAGCTTTATATGGCAGCAGGGCAAATAACGGGGTGATCATCATCACCACTAAAAGAGGCAAGCCCGGCAGTGTGAGCGTAAATATAAATTCAGGGATAAGCATTGAAAATCCGCTGTCTTTACAAAAAATGCAGGATCAGTACAGCCAGGGCGCCGGGGGAGTATATTCAACCAATACCCCTACGAATTTCGGAGAAAAAATATCAGGCCAACAGGTTACGGATTTTCATAGTAATAATATTCCATTAAAAGCTTATCCCAACAATATCAGGAATTTCTTCAACACAGGATTGTCTGTTAATAATGCTGTTGGCGTTACCGCAGGTTCTGAAAAAGTGCAGGCTTATGTTTCCTACGCCAATAACTATATTAATGGTATCGTGCCTGATAACACATTAAGGCGTAATACTTTTAATGCCCGTTTTGGCATTAACATCACAGATCGTTTGTCAGTGGACGCCAAAATAACTTATGTATTGCAGGATATCCTTAATAAGCCGGGCGTTGGCGGAGATGGTTTAGTGGCTGCCAACCTGTACAGGACACCCGTGAGCGTAAACCTGGAAGAATACAAAAACTATAAAACTATCTCCGGGGGTGTCGAAAAACCATATTACTGGGTAAGCTCAGATCCGGTATATACCAACCCCTACTGGACAATATACAATACACACCACAATGAAAACAGGAGCAGGGTGATGGGTTTGGCAGCGTTGAAATACAGGCTTACGGACTGGCTGAATATACAGGCAAGAGTAAGTAATGACAGCTATAATGATTTTATTACACAATCATATGCCAATAATACTCCTAATTATGCCCGCAAGCCGGGTGGCTTCTATTCGGAAGAGAATGATTATGTAGCTGAGCGCAACGTAGACTTATTGATCAACGGGACCAACAAGATTACCGATGGCTTAAAGATCACCTACAACGTGGGCGCATCTGATCTTGTGCGTTCATTACGCACCAGGAGAAATATAGCGGACGGCTTAAACATCACCAATAAATATGACCTGCTGTTCGGAACAGCCCTCACGGCTGTAACCGGCCTGCAAAACAGAGAGATGCAGTCTGTATACGGCACAGCACAATTTTCTTATAATGACTATTTGTATCTTGATATTACCGCCCGCAATGACTGGTCAAGTACATTGCCTTCCCCATATTCCTTCTTTTACCCTTCAGTTGGCGCAAACGCAATATTGTCGGATATGATGAATATGCCCGACTGGATCAACTTCCTGAAGGTGAGGGCTTCCTATTCTAAAGTAGGTAATGATGCAGCACCCTACCTTATCAATCAAACCTACAGGTATATAGCAGGAAATTTTGGCGGATACGTAGCGAGTGATATTGTTAAGTCAATCGGTAATCTTAAACCAGAGCTTACCAGTTCAATAGAAGCCGGTACGGAATGGCGCTTATTTAATAACCGTTTAGGCTTTGATGTTACATATTACAAGACAAATTCAAAGAATCAATTACTCACCATTCAAATGCCTACATCATCCGGATACGCGAGTACATATATCAATGCGGGTAATATCCAGAATGCCGGTGTAGAAGTAATGTTGTCGTATAAACCCATTCAATCCAAAAACTTTTCCTGGGATATCGGACTGAATTATGCATTGAACAAAAGCAAAATAGTTGAGCTCACTCCTCCCGACGCCCCGATCTATCTCAGCTCCAATAAGAATGTAAGGGTGGCAACGCCGGTAGTGAAGCAGGGCGGGGAATTCGGCGATTTATGGGGATATAAATGGCAGCGCCAGGACGGACAATTTGTGGTTAGCAACAATGGATTGCCCATTAAAGGCACAGCCATCGAGCGTCTGGGCAACTACAATCCAAAATATACTATCGGGTTCAGCAATGCCTTCAAATATAAAAACTGGGTGTTGGGTATTTTGGTTGATGGAAAATTCGGCGGAGTGGTTGCATCCGGCACAGCCAGCCATCTGGCTTATTCCGGCGCTTCGGAAATCACATCAGATCATCGTGGCGCCGATACATGGGTGTTGCCTGCGATCCACGCCGACAAATCAGCCAATACTACCGCAATCAACGCAGAACAGTTCTGGCAGACAGTGTCACAGGGAGATTATGGCTGGGGAGAATTTTTCACCTACGATGCTACTAATGTAAGGTTAAGAGAGCTTTCACTGGGATATGAATTCACCAAACTGCCCAGCTTTTTAAAAGCCGCTAAGTTTTCCTTTGTAGCCAGGAATGTATTTTTTATACACAGGGGAAGCTCCATACTTGATATTCCCGGTATAGGAAAGCAGAAGATGGACTTCGATCCTGAAGTGAGCTTTGGAAACAGCAGCTACCAGGGGATTGAATATTACAACCTGCCTTCTACCAGGAGCCTTGGTGTTAATCTTAAGCTTTCATTTTAAAAACTAAGGTGTATGTACAACAATAATAAAAACATTAAACATATTACAATGCTCAACCGTATTTTTTGTGTATCGCTTTTGTGTATGTTGCTCAACGGGTGTACGAAAGATTTTAAATCAATCAATACCAATGCTAATTCACTGAGCAGCGTAGGTACTAACGAATACCCCTACATGTTTTCATACGCATTGATGAATCCCACACTGAGCCCTGATAATTTTGAAATTGGCGAGGGTACGATTGCCTCGGTATATTCCCAGTTTTTTTCACAGGCAGCAACCTCCTTTCCTACAGACAGGTATGTAGTGGTGCAGGAATGGATGCCTGCCTGCTGGAACCCGGTATATGTCAGCGCAGCTCCACAGTTGAAGACGATCATGGCAAATACAGATCCTCAATCAGCAGAAAATGCACTTGCAAATATCTGGTGGGCGTGGATGTTTCATCGTATAACAGATTACTTTGGGCCTGTGCCCTATTTTGAAGCAGCTTCCGGAAACTCTTCCGTAGCATATACACCGCAGGATTCTATCTATTACGATTTCTTCAGCAGGCTGACCAATGCGGTAAGCGTGCTAAAAAATCATTTGAACGAAAAGCCCTTTGGAAATTTTGACCTTTTATATGGAAGCAAAGGAACCCCGGTACCTTACTGGATAAAATTTGCCAATACACTACGTCTGAGACTGGCCATGCGTATCTCAAAAGTGGATCCGGCAAGAGCTAAAACAGAAGCTGAAGCAGCCGTGGCTGCAGGGATCATGGAGGCTATAGGCGATGACGCATATATGCCGAAAAACAAAGTGTTTTACAATGAATACAATGGACTGGCGGTATCAGCAGGGTGGGATGATCTCCGGATGAGCACTGCCATGGAGTCTGTCTTGGTAGGATATAATGATCCGCGCTTACCTGTTTACTTTCAACCGGCAGTGGCGACGGGCGAATACTCCGGCGTAAGGAACGGTCTGTCTGCGGCAGAAAAGACTAATATAGATGCCAACTCCCGTATGTACAATTCCAACCTGGGAAAGAGATGGACATACTGGGATCTGAACGTGAATGACTGGAAAACAAATTATGATGTACCTTTCGACATTATGCATACCGCTGAGGCGTATTTCCTGAAAGCGGAAGGCACATTAAATGGCTGGAACATGGGTGGCGGAACTGCAAAATCTTATTATGAACAGGGTATCAGGACCTCTATGGCGCAATGGGGTATTACCGACCAGTCCGCAATAGATAATTATGTACAAAGCACCAACAAGCCTGTTGCTACCAATGACTATTTCAATTCGCCCGCGGTAAACGATTACCCTATTGCCTGGAGCGGAGATGCCACCATGCAACGCAAACAGGTAGCGCAGCAAAAATGGCTGGCTTTATTTCCTGATGGCATGGAAGGCTGGGCTGAAGTAAGGAGATCAGGATATCCTGCCCTGTATCATATCATTCACAGCGATAACCCGGATATTACTCCTGATCAGTTCATCAGGAGAATGACCTATCTTGATAATGAAACGCAGACCAATGGTGCGGCAGTAACTAAAGCGGTGCAGATGCTGGGCGGCCCGGACAAAGTGACTACACCACTTTGGTGGGATAAGAACTAAGCGGGTTGCAGTTACAAGTTTCAGGTTACAGGTTTCGGGTTACAAGGACACATGAACCTATAGGATTTGTCGGGAGGATTTCCTCCCGGCAAATCCTATAGGTTCAATAGCTGATAGCTCACAACAGATAGCTAATAGCTGTATTTTTATTCGTGTATTCTGTACAACAAAGGGAGACAAAGCCACGAATGCACGAATAAATTATAATAAAATACATTCGTGCATTCGTGGCTCTGTTGTATTCATCAATTAGTCCGATTATGAAACATTTCTTATTAACCGTAATAACTATCTTGGTTGGATTTCAATCCAAAAGTCAAAATGATCAGCGGCTTATTCCGGCGCCGCAACAAATTAAATACCTGCCGGGTAAATTTTTGCTGAGCAATCTTTCTGTTTACGTTGGCAAGTCTGATGACGAACAGGTGATCTTTGCGTTGAAAAATTTTGTAAAAGAAACAGAAAAACATTCCGGTCTTACTATCAGGAAGGTGCCTTCTGCCGCTGCTGCCACCTTGCAATATAAGGTGCTGCACAAGGGTTATGAGCTCCCTGACTATAACCCCTCTATTGGAGACAACAGGAGAGAATCGTATACCATAAAGATTACCGTTAATAAGATTTATATAGAAGCCTATGCAGGCACGGGTCTGTACTATGCGCTGCAAACGCTGAGGCAAATGCTGGAGCTGAACGGAAAAGCTTCCGGTTTTCCTCTGGCTGAAATTGCTGATGCGCCGAAGCTGCAATACCGCGGCGTAATGATGGACTTTGCACATGGCGGCCTGCTCAGGACAGATGAAATAAAAAAACAGATAGATTTTCTTGCCACATGGAAAGCCAACCAATACTATTTCTATAATGAAGTAAGCATCCGGTTGGAAGGATATGCCGGACTGCAGTATAAACAATCATATACACAGGCTGAGCTAAAAGATATTATTGCTTATGGAAAAGAACGGCATATAGATGTCATTCCCTTTGTAGCATTTTACGGTCACCTGCACGATCTGCTGAAGAATGAAACGTACGCCAATCTCGCTATCGGCAATTACGGGCATGAACTCGACCCGCGGAAACCGGAGGTAGCAGCACTGCTCAAAAAATGGATAAAGCAGTATGCCGATCTTTTTCCGAGCCCGTTCATACATATCGGCTTTGATGAAACCTGGGAGACCAATCGTATCTCTACAGAAAAAGAGCCCAAGATCAATGCGGAAAAATTATGGATTGATCAACTGACACTATTGAGCGGGGAATTGAAAAAATACAATAAAACAGTACTGGCGTGGACAGACATGACCAATTATTATCCTGAGCTGATGGCAAAGATCCCGGAAAATGTTATCCCGGTAATATGGGAGTATTCACCTGATACAACTGCGCTGCATAATTTTATGGATCCCGTGTTGAAAGCAAATAAGAAATTCTTTATTCAGCCTGCCGTATCGGGATGGGGACATATTTATCCCGCCGCAACCTATACCTACGACAATATTGATCTGTGCCTGGAAGAGGGGATCAAAAAAAATACGCTAGGCTTCATCACTTCCGTGTGGACGGATGCGGTAGAGCCTTTCGTAAGACCATCCTGGTCGTTTATGGCTTATGGTTGTATCAGCGCATGGCAAGGCAGCTCTCCCGACAGAAAAACATTTGAGCAGGATTTTTACCGGGTACTATTTGACACTGCCGGGGCAAAAGCACAACAGGCCTGTGCTAACCTTGCTACAGCCATTGAAGCGCTGAAAAAATGCTTAGGCCGAAACACCGGTAACATGCCCGGGGGCACCATTATAGAGAGCTGGTCAAACCCTTTTCAGCCTTATTATATGAATATCGTGCGGGCAAACATCAACGCATTAAAGCAGGTACGCATTAAATGCGAGGAAGCTGAGCATCTTTTGGTAGAGGCTTTGCCGCAAGTAAGCGTTGCCGATAAAGATTTCATGGAATCATTGAGGGTAACAGCAAGGCTGATGCATTATGAAGCCACGCGGTTTTTATGGGCAAATGTGATCAGCCAACGTTGGGATGAGGCAATGCTCGGGAATAAGAAAAACAGTTTCGTGTTTTATGATATCGGGTATATATGTCATGGGCTTATACAGGATGTAATGGATGAGTTGGGAACACTGAGAGATGATTATTCCGCAGCCTGGCTTTCAGAATATATGCCGTACAGAAAAAACACCATTCTCGGCCGCTTTGATGTGGAATACGGGCTTTGGCAAAAGCTGCTGCTGAAACTGATTGACTTCCGCATACAGCACCCGGAAGATTATGTTGCCCCTCAATCTTTTACCGATACCTTCAAGCCGGATTTTTAAAGAATTTGGCAGGTTGAAGTTTGATTTAGTATCATTGCCGGGAATTGTATTTAATTATGAAGCCGCAATTGCATAAGCTTGTTGCTGAGCCTGATTCATCTTTTGTATACAGGCACTGGGAATGCAGCTATTTTGATAAGCCCTGGCATTTCCATAAAGAATATGAACTGACGCTTATCGAGAAGTCGGAAGGCACCAGGTTCATTGGCGACCAGATCAGCAGGTTTCAACCGGACGACCTTATTTTGATCGGGCCCAATATTCCCCACTTGTACAGGAACAGTGAGCAGTATTATAAAAGCAGCAAGGCACAGGCTAAATCAATTTTCATTCACTTCACAGATGATTTTCTCGGGAAGTTTTTTTTCGATCTGCCTGAGATGAAGCTGGTAAGACGATTACTGAACCGTTCCAATATGGGATTGGTGATTGGCGGCGCTACCGCAGGAGAGGTGAGCCACAAACTGAGGGAAATGGAAACGGATAACCCCGTGAAGCGCCTGATGAAGCTGCTGGATATACTGATCATTCTTTCTACCAGCAAACAACTCACCAATATACTGAGCCAGGAGTTTACGGTCAACAACAATAAAGATGCTGCCCGTATTGACCTGGTATTCCAGTTTATTATGAAAAACTATAAGAATGAGATCTATATTGAAGAGATCGCTTCAAAGCTTAATATGAGCGTGGGTTCATTCTCCCGTTACTTTAAGCACCATACACGCAAAACTTTCTCCAACTACGTTACGGAGATCAGGATCAGCCAGGCCTGCCAGATGTTGATAGAGGATAGGCACAGCGTATCTGAAATAGGTTATATGGTCGGCTTTGAAAACCAGTCTAATTTTTACCGGCACTTCAAGAAGTATACCGCCGTAACGCCTAAAGAATATAAGGCGCGTTTCTTTCACGGGGAGTAGTGTATTGACTATTCACCATTCAATACCGTTTCCTTAAAAAAGTATAGCATTTTAAGGGTAAGTTGTTGATTGCCTCAAGCTGGTCCCGCCACTTGGCGGGATATCTGAAACACCACTGTTTTTTGCTTTGAGGAGACCTGTCAGCTTCATATCATTGTTCATCAATCCCTCTAATCGGCAGTAGAACAAATCTCACGCAAAAAAAGGTGGCTTATTCGGATACTGGTAACAGTGCGATAAATCTCTGCGTTGCTGACAGTTTAAAAGCTTTATGATGATTCTCAAGCTTAAGGAAACGACATTGATTCACTATTCCTATTCACCATTGCCTCTCACCACCTCTCACCACCTCCTCAATATCTCGCCCTTCCACCGGAAAGATCAAAAGTAAACCCCGTTGTGAAGCTGTTTTCCGGAGATACAATATACAAAGCCAGGTTGGCTGCTTCTTCCAGTGTGCCGCACCGTTTCATGGGTATTTTATCTGTCATATATTTCACCTGCACATCCGGCATATTATCTACCAATGGAGTACGTATTACCGCCGGCGCCATAGCATTTACCGTAATACCGGATTCTGCGTATTCGGATCCCTGCACTTTGGTCATCCCTATCAGTGCAGCTTTGGATGCAGAGTAAGCCAGCATGCCTGCATTGCCCTCCTTACCTGCTATAGAGGCGAGGTGCAAAACTCTTCCATAGTGACGCTCCAGCATATTGGGTATAACTGCCTGCGATGTATACACGCAGCTCATAAAGTTCACATCAAATACAAGCTTCAGGTTTTCTATATCTACCAGGTGACTTTTTATGTTGGTAATACCGGTAATACCGACACAATTTACCAGTATATTAATTTTTTTTTCGTTGCTGATGATTTTACTCACTTCATCATTTACCTGTTGCCGGTTGGTAACATCAACAGGTACCGGTATAGACATTCCGTTGTTGCCAAAGTGTTCCTGCAACAATTCCCCACTCAAGTCAAAAGCGTATACTTTAGCGCCGTGTTCCATTAATTTGAATGCTATCGCCTTACCGATGCCGGAAGCAGCGCCGGTAACAATAGCGATCTGATTGACTAATTTGCCTGACATAATAATAAATTGTTTAGTAAGGATAAGGCTATAATGTGTTATAATGATTTTACTAATGTCACTACGCGCTCATTCAATTCCCTGATGTATCTGACAGAAGAAGCATCCGGTATATAAGCCGCCTTCCTGGCAATGCTATTGGTGAGCACTCCCCGCGCTTTCAGCAATTCCTTTTCTGCATAATGGAATAACTCCATATTCTGCAGGGAGAAAAATATTTGCGGCATTACTTTTTCAAAAAGGCTGAACGCTTTGTCGGTTTCACCATTTCTTCTTAATAAAAATACTTTCTGTAAAATATCCGCTACTGCAAGCCCGGGCATTACACCTGCTATACCAATGGGTACCAGCTCAAGCATATATAACCCTCCCCAGCCTTCAAATAAACCGACCTTCCCTTCAGTGACATGAATAATATTTTCAAACTTCGGAGCGCAAAGCGGCTCTTCTAACTTCAGGTATTTGAAATTAGGATGGGCTTCATTCAGTTTTTTGATAAAAGTGGCGCTTATAGACGATCCGCCCGGATTAAAATCCTGTATTAATACAGGAGTATCGGGTATAGCAGCAAGAAAACCTGACAAATATTCCATCAGCGAATCTTCAGGCAGGCTGAATATCCGGGGCACAGCCAGGGAAATAACATCAGCGCCGTTAGCCACATTTGCCTGTGCCAGCCTGATAGCGGATTTCAAAGCAGGATGATTGGATTGCGCAACGATCTTAATTCTTTCTTTCGCCTGGTCTACCGCAATTTTTACTACCTGTAATTTTTCATCATCGGTAAGCTTATAAAATTCGCTCGCATAGGCGGGCAGGCAGGCAGCTTCTATACCGCATGTGCACGCAAAATCTACCAGTCTTCTCAGTGCAGCTTCATCTATTTCTTCATTTTCAGTAAAAGGTGTTGGTATAATAGGTATAACCCCTTCCAGTAATTTGTCTGAAGATTTCATGTTACGATGTTTATATTGTTTTTATTTTTCGATTTCCAAAACTTTCAACTATTGTAAGAATGATCAAAGCAACCAACACCAAAGTGCCGCCGGCGATAGCCTGTCCGCCAAGCTTTTCTCCCAGCCATATAGCGGCCACCGGTAACCCGAAAAATGTGATGAGATAGTTGGAAATAGCTACATCCGTCGCTTCCAGGTGCTTAAGCGCTATGAAGAAAAGCACCATAGAAAGAAAGTTGTGGAAAAGCGTAAGCGTTCCTAAAAAACCTATCCAGGTATTGGCTGTAAACGATGGTATCCTTGCGAATATATCAGACTCATAATATAATACCAGTGGTGTAAGCAATATTACCATTACCACATAGGAATAAAACACCATCTCCATACCCGTGAATTTGTCAGCGATCTTTTTACAGCCGACATTATAATAAGCATTTCCTATTAATGCGAGGAAAATGAGCAGGTTGCCGATGGCATATTGTGAGCCAAAGTCCATTCGGCTGATGTCGTTGGTAGAACAAAGCACAACGCCGGCAATAGCTATCGCAAAACAGATCCATTTGATGCGGCTCATTTTCTCTTTGAGAATAATATATGCCAGCACCGTAGTCAATATCGGCAATATCAATACTAAAATGGCGGCATTGCTCGCCTGTGAATAGCGTGTGCCGAAAGTCATCAGCACCTGCGACGGAAAAGCGCCGAATATCACCAGCGGAATAAATATCCTGAAGTCTTTCAGTTTGCGGTTATGTTGTTTGTAATCTTTAATTACAAAAGGCAACAACAGGAAAACAGAAAGCAGCATTGGGCCCCATACCGTAAAATAGGGTCCTATCTGGTCCTGTATCAATTTGATACCGGTAAATTGCAGCGACCACATAAGATTGCAGCAAAACAACAATATCCAGGCAAATAATTTTTTGTTCATAAGCTGTTGGCGGTTGTTTCAATTATATTTCCTGTTGCATATTTATTCAGGGCATGCATATCCAGCATTACACCCAATCCTGCATTTTTAGGAACAAGTGCTGCTCCCCTCTCAAAATGTACAGGTTCAGTGATCAGGTCGTCTACCCTGACCAGTTCACCGAAAATATCTGAAGGTATGGTGCAGTTGATGCTTGCCGCCGCTATATGCAATCCCATCGTTTCAGAAATGCCGAGGTCCACTTCCGAACCACGCCAGCACGGCTTGTCTTCCAGGTGCGCTATCTCTGCAAGCAATACTGAATTATAAGCAGCGCCGTTAAAATTATACCCGTCAACAGCCTCATGCTTTATAAATGTAATGATGTCTCTTATATCCTGGGTATAGGGCAATGATATATGCCTGAACAGTGGTATGCCAAGATGCCTGCGCAGGTACACAAATCCTTCTACGTCCTCATGCAATATCGGGTCTTCCAATCCATACATGATCTCTTTATCTACGCCTTCCATTAATTGCATAGTGGTTGCCACATCTTTCCATCGCTGGTTAGGATCTAAAATAATACGAATGCCTGTACCACATTTTTTACGTATAGCTGCTGTCCACAGCCTTACCGGATCCTCATCAGAACATTTAAACTTAAACATTTTATGTCCTTTCTGCATCGCTTCGTATGCTTTCTGCGCAGCATCTTCGGGATTGCGCCGCCCCGTCCAGCCCATGCAATCCACACGATCCCTGTAAGCGCCGCCGAGCAACTGGCTCACCGGCACATGCAGCAATTTTCCCGCAAGATCAAGCACCGCGCACTCAAAAGCTTCATAAATACGCTGATCCGTTAGCGGCAGCCTGCGCCAGTTGAGCGATAAAAGGTCTTTGCCCACAAATGTCTCCGCCGCTTCCCTGATCAAAGAAGGCGATGCGGAACGGTAAGTCTCACCGATACCGATCAACCCGTTATATAATGTGATCTGTATGATCCATTTGGGCTGGTTGGCAAATTCCGTCCAGCTTTCTCCCGTTAAAAATTTCCTGGCGAAACCTTTATCGGTATCATGCACATCGCTCGAATTTAAGCTGCCGGGCTTTGCCGGAACGATAACTTCCGTTGCTGTGATCTTTACTATCTCTGTTGCTGTCATTGGTCTCCTATGTTTTGAGGATATTTTCCTGCCAGTTTCCTTATGTCAAAGCTGAAGTCTGTAAATAACTTTTCCCATTGCCGCGCCGTAGCTTCTGTATAGGAGTAAAACCCTTTTGCATTTGCGACACCTTTGGCGCCTTCCTGCACTAATTTTTCGATGGTAGCCGGAATAGCAGTATCATTGCTTAGCTCAGGGAAAAGCTCTTTCATTACAGCGTGATATGCCGGTATGCCTGTGAGATCCATAAAACGGAACGGACCTGCAAATGTGATCCAGTACCCCAGGTCATTGCGTAAAGAACGATCAACATCTTCTATAGTAGCATAGCCTTTTTCAACAAGATAAAATGCTTCCCGCAGCATGGCATACATAATGCGGTTGGTGATAAATCCCCGTATATCTTTTCTTAACAGAGAAGGTTCTTTGCCCCAGCTTTCCGCCAGACCCACCACTTTTTCAGCAAGTGCTATATCCGATTTATCGCCGCATATCACTTCCATGAACCGGGTGATGTGCGCGGGCTCCGCCCAGTGAATACCAAACATACGTTCAGGATGTTGTAATCCCGCCTGTAATAAGGTGACCGGTATGGCGGAAGTATTGCTGCCAATGATAGCATCCGGGGCCAATACCGTTTCCAGTTGCCGGTATACTTTCTTTTTTTCATCTATGCTTTCAATAATAGATTCAATTACTACCGTGTGATCGTTGAAAGAAGTATAATCATCAGTAACACGCAGACGTTGTAATATCGTAACGGGTCCTTCCTTTAAAATGCCCTCTTCCTTCAACTGCAAAAGATAGGTTTCGATCCGTTTAATAGACTCCTCCTTTTGCTGAATATTATTGGTAAGCGCTGTTACGGGATGACCTGCAGCCAGTATGCAGGTGACAATGCTGCTGCCCATCAACCCTAAGCCAACTGTCCCGATTTGTATTTTGCCGGGGTGCTTTACTTCTGTTTTTATCATGTTATTGGCTTGATAATTGCCGCATAAGCGGCCAGGTTTTAAAATCGTCTATAAACTGAATAAGCGCCGCTGTTGCTTTATTGAATAAATGCGCTCCTTTCCCGGATGAGCCCAACTGCGGTTCACCGCTGCTGCCGTTAGACGAAATGAAAGCCGTTTGCTTAAACATTGTTACGCCTTTATACGGCACATCATCTTCCCAGGGTATATAACCGTTTTGTCCCGGTCTTGCTGCCCGTTGTACTTTTTCCATACTCACTTTTTCCGGAAACAAATACAACATAAGGCTTGTTTCATACTCACAGGCATGGCTCAACGCCGGGCTTTCCATCGGGCTGGCGCCGGCAAAGGCGGTTCCTGCCAGCTCCCAATAGGTAGCCAATGCTATATTAGGCTGAACAGTTGTATCAAAATCTTTACTGAGCAGGGCAAGCGCCTGCCTGGCAGGTGTGATATTGCCGCCATGACCGTTTAATAAAATAATTTTTCTGAACCCGGCTTGTATAAGCGAGGCAATCAACTCTCTAAGCACCTGTGTATATAAGTCCGCTGATATGCTGATGGTGCCACCGAAAGAAATATGATGATGGCTCGAGCCATAAGCTAATGTCGGTGTAAGAATAATATCGTTTATACGTTGCCGTTCTGCTGCTTCCGCAATTTGGGTAACAATATGTGTATCAGTTCCAGTTGCCAGGTGCGGGCCATGTTGTTCAACCGCGCCAAGCGGCAGCAATACTACTTTATCTGTAGCAGCATTAAGCGCACTATATGTCTCGTTTATGAAAAACATAAAATCATTCAATTAAAATAACTAGCAGCCACGAATAAGTAATCAAAATGCATTATAATATTCTTGCATTCGTGGCTATTGTATTCATACATCAGTCCCCTTGCGTACCACTGGAATTCGCGGCATATATACTATTCAAAAATACATTCATCTAAAAATGCCGGTTCATAACCATGCTCCTTTGCCCACATTACAGCAGCTTCTATTTTTTCAAAATAATCGGGCTGATATGCAGTGTAATCCGGGTAAAAATATTGCTCATGAATCAGGTAATCTACATACGGCGGTAATCCGGAGGGCGCATTGCCGTAAGCGTCCATACCTGTAGCGATATCTTCTTTCTTCGTTCTATCCAGTACCATGCTGCTCCTGATGAAGATAATGTCTTCCGCTTCATCCTTCCAGATGAACCTTTTCTTCATATGCCGCCTTTGCTCCACAGTAAGGTAATAAGAAACAGCGGGCTGGTCATCATCTACATTGAAATATCCGAGCTGGCCTTTGTAGCCCGCTGCACGCATGGCTCTTGCACCTTCCACATTCACTTCCCCCCAGTGCAAGGTAGTTACCGGCCCGAGTAAGGCGTCTCCCGCAAAACGTTTGATCTCTCCTATAATGAGATCACAATCTTTTTTAACGGTATCAAAAGATGCGTTTTTATACGGCGCGTCAGGAAACTCTTTGTATGCATGAAAGCTCATACGAAGCCAGTCCGCATTCTCCTGCCACTCCTTTTTAAATATTCCGGGGAATTCAGAAAGTGTAAAATCTTCCCCCACCGATTGATAGAATAAATTGAGATGCACTTTGGTTTGATACTGCTCATGTATTTTTTTCAACCCCTTTAAAAAAGGGTTATCAAAAACAGAGGTATACACATTGGCATGGGCGGCTATATCCTGCAGGAAACGGATATTATCATCAATAGAAAGCCTGTATTTTTTTGCAAAATGCGGGGCAAAATATGCCGTAACAGTGGCCGATTCCCCTGAAGTTTCATTGCGTACCTGCAATGTATTTTTGTATTGTCCAAGCGTCACAGGCGCGGAATAGATACCCTCTTCAGTTTCTTTAGTTACATTGTTGTTTATGGTAATGCTGCTGCCCGGAGGAGCTGAAACGCCCGCCATACAGGTTAATCCGTCTTTTGTAACCGTTCCGTCTAAAACGTGCAGCACATCGCCGTTAACCGGGAAAACAGGTCTGATCGTTGCAGTAGTCATCGTTGCGGGTTGAATATTTTATTAAGATAAGATAATATGTTTGCACCCTGGTATTCAATGCAATAAAAATATGGAATGATGGAGGTTGAACTGTATAAAATTCTCCTGAATATCTATACTTTTTTGACATGAAATGAATTTTCACGTCTTTCATCTCTCGTTTAACACAATGCAACTTAACAATATCCGGTAATAGAAAAACAGGATATTATATCGGAGCTCCTTCTTCCGGGAGAGCTGATGTAGGCTGTTCCTGCAATATGTTAAAAAAGTATATAACTTTAGCGGAATTATGAATCAAAGAATAATAATTGATTTTTAGATTTGGCTATTACATTCAGCCATGAGCAATTCAAGAAGACATTTTATAAAGCAATCAGGATTGGCAGGCATGGGGCTTGCCGGCGCATGGATCAGCAGTTATGCCGCCACACCTGAGGATCTTGACCGTATTAAAGAAGCTACGGCATTTGCACCCGCGCAATCTTTTAACATGAGCGGATATGCCGCTCCAAAATTAGAGACAGTACGCATAGGCTTTGTGGGGATCGGCAACAGGGGCTTCGATGCAGTAACAAGAATGAATAAGATAGAAGGCGTTGAGATAAAAGGACTCTGCGATCTGAGACCTGAACGTGTGAAGCTGGCCAACGACCTGGTAAAAGCATCCGGGCATACACCCGCATTATATCATAGCGATCCGGAAGCCTGGAAAACCATGTGTGCCAGGAAGGATATTGACCTTATCTATATTCTCACACCCTGGGCGTTACATACGCCCATAGCGCTTTTCAGCATGAACCACGATAAGCATGTTTGCGTGGAAGTGCCCGCCGGCAAAACGCTGCAGGAATTATGGAGCCTGGTAGAAACTTCAGAAAGAACACACAGGCATTGCATGATGGTGGAAAATTGCTGCTACGATTTTTTTGAGCTCACTACATTGAATATGGCACGGCAGGGATTTTTTGGCGAGATCGTTCATTGTGAGGGATCATACATTCATCCGCTTACGGAGCTGCTCTTTGCAAAGGATCGCTTTTATCAGATGTGGGAATTGAATGAAATAGTATCCAGGAAAGGTAACCTGTATCCCACGCATGGGCTTGGCCCGCTATGCCAGGTGCTGAATATTAACAGGGGCGATAAAATGGATTATCTTGTTTCCGTCTCCTCTAACGATTTCACTTTGGGGGATGAAGCAAAACAACTCGCGGCAAAAGACGATTTTTATAAATCCTATGCCGGCCGTTCTTTTAATGGTAATATGAATACATCCACCATTCGCACCAATAAAGGAAAGACGATCATGGTGCAGTTTGATATATCTTCTCCCCGCCCGTATTCAAGGATCCAGTTGGTGAGCGGCACCAAAGGTGCTGCATTAAAATACCCTGAGCCTGCACGTATTGCAACAGGTCATGAATGGTTAAGCGAAGAAGCAGTAAAAACATTACAGGAAAAATACACACCGGAGATCGTAAAAAAAATAGGGGAGGCGGCGAAGCAGGTTGGTGGCCATGGCGGCATGGATTTTATAATGGACTGGCGCACGATTGATTGTTTAAGGAACGGCTTACCGCTCGATCAGGATGTATATGACGCCGCACTATGGTCATCTGTTTCCCCGCTCTCCGTGTGGTCTGTTGCCAACAGGTCAAATTCCATCACCGTTCCTGATTTTACACGCGGTGCATGGAAAAAAAATGCGCCGGTAGATATCAGCATGAGCAAGGGTGGTACTACCGGCGTGAAATAATAACAAGGAGAAAGGACTTTAGCTATCTTTTGTGTTGAGATGATGAATGAAGTCATCTGCCAGGACGTAGGCAGATTGCATATCTATGTCGTTAACCCACATTGCAGCTATCCCGACAGAAATTCAGATGTTTCAGGGCTTTGCGTTTTTTAAATTTCGGGGGGGGGGACTACGGATTTTTTTCGGGTGAAGGGCTGCTGCTTGTAATGTAACGCCGTGTATATTTCTTTTGCCTGCTCTGTCGGTTCACTGCATTGCCGTATGGCTATTTGCTGGATATATTCATTTTGCAGGGTTGTAGTTACTATTTTTTGAGTGTTCATCATTCTCACAATATCACTCCATTGGCTATTGATGCCTTTTTGTTTAAGTTGATAGCGGATGGTATTTACTACCCAGTAAGCCAGTAATCCAAGGTGCAGGTGCGCCATTGCCGCTGCATCTGTTTTGTGATACACAGGTCGCAGATCAAGGTCTGTTTTCAGCACCCGGAAGGTTGCCTCTATTTCTCTGATGGTATTATATATCGTCCATTGTGTCTGCTCGTCTTTTTCATTAAGATTAGTGCGTAATAAATAATAGCCGTCTTTGCTTTCAAGCGTTTTTTGCTTCCATGTTATATCCGTTATTAAACCTTTGTCATTTGCCTGCGTATCTACATCATAGCGTTTGCTCATACTTGGGTATTTTGATTTGAGCCGACCAATGCGCTCCCATACTTTTGCCTGCTTTTTTACTCCGCCTTTTTTGCCAAGACTTTCTTTTATTTGAGTAAGCCCCTGCTCAAAACGTTCAGAGAGGCGACTGTTCATCCCTGATTCTTTCAGCTCTTTAGCCTGGCTATGTACACGAAGCCAGGTATCATCGCTGTCCGCTACTTTTACTTTTTGAAGCGTAAGGGGTTGCTTTTTTTTATCCATTATGCTAACCGGGCTGCTACCGGTATCCACCCTGTATTTATTCATCCCGGATCTGGATACACACAGGTATTCAAACTTATTTTTCTTTAGCAGTTTAAGGTTATCCTCGGTCGCAATGCCTGCATCCAACACCACTACAGGCTTGCGACCGGTAGCCGAAGTACGGGCTGACAGATCATCAATAATCTTATCCAAAGTTTTACTATCGGCAATATTGCCTTCAAATATTTGAGAATATTTTAAGAACCCTTCTGTATTGACCACTACAGCCAGCACGATCAGGCAGGCATCGCTGCGCTTCTCTTTACTTCTCCCAAAGCGGGCTATCTCGCTGCTTCGCATAGAGCCTTCAAAGTAAGTATTAGTAAGATCGTAAATGATGATTTTATCATCAAGATCAAAGAGTTCATTGGTGCGCGTGCTTAAATATTGTTCAAGGCTTTCTTTTACTTCATACAACCGGTGGCTGATTTGATAAAGTTTATCTTTGGTTATCTGCTCTATCGGATAGCCTGTTAGTTCACAAACAGCAGAGTTCTCTTTGGTCCACCTGCTGGTGTGTAGTTCAGAAGCCGGATAAACCACCCGGCTGATGAGGTGGGTGAGCGCCAATTGTATTTGTTCGGGGATCCATTGCCGGGTTTGTAAAAAGGAAGGAATATGTAATTGTTCCAATGCCTGCATACAAAGCCATTCGGCTCCCACTTCTCTTACATTTTTATTCTTTATACTTTATACTTTATACTATTGGTATCTACACGATGATAATCCTTGCCTGCTGCTATATCAAGACGCTCTTTATCTTTAATTTGTTGAAAAAACCTTTGTGCCAGCGCCTCTACTACTTTATCAGAAGGTTTAAATAAATCCTGTTCGCCGGTATAGCTTTGCCTTACCAGTGCATTTAGTCTGATTGCGAGCGCTCTTTTTTGTTCTATATCCGGCAACTCATCAAAGGAGCCCAGGTGAACTATAGTTTGATGGCAAACGCTATTATCAAAACGATAGCTTTCCACCAACCGGTAAAATACTTTTTGTTCTCCGGTTGATTTTATGGTTTTGGAAAAGCGTTTGATAAACATCGTAGCAAAACTATTATAACCAATACCATCATAGAATAGTGCCAGGGGGCCTACAACAGTTTTTCAAAAAAACAGAGGCTGATTTTCAATGTATTTGGATTTGCAGCACGAACAATAACCGCATTTTTTAACTTTTACACCGCTGGGGGCTGCAATGTGGGTTAAGTGAAGGAGTGTACAATGCTACTTCGCATTGCTGTAGCAGCAACTGGAATTGGGAGATCATGATATCATCGCCCCCCCCGATTTCAATGCTTGTTCTATTACGTGCTTGCGTGGGTTGGCGGTTTGAATGTCCTGTTTTTCGGCGCTGTAATCTTTGATAGTTTTGCTCAGCTCGGAATAAAAACCAGTGTTGTTTTGTTGTATCAGGTGTCAGTTGAACTAGTGTGCATTTCAAATTGTCACTTTTAAGCGGCGACAGTATTTTCCCTTTTGGTTAGTTCAACAATTTTATTCCAATCGTTATTTTTCCTCACGACACTTGAGTTAAGCATATGTTGAGCTCCCTGACAACTCCACTTTTATCCTGATTGCTTCATGTGTTTTTGAACTAATGTGCGATGGGCTGATTCTATAGCTCCTGCTCCTATTATTCCACTGCTATGGTTATCTCCCCAAAAACGGTTAGAGTTTTTTTTCCCTGTCTCCAGGAAGCTGACTAATATTTTTCTCAAATATCTCTCGACCAAGACCACCCCATATTTTTATAAAACCACTTTCGTAGTCATAAAAAATCATCAATCTTATTTAAAGCATTTAGCTCATCATAATGGGCGGACACAGCTTCAAGTAATTGTTCTTTGGTCATTTTAATGGGTTTTATACCCTTAAATTAAGAATTTTGATGCGACAATTTGAAATGTACCCAGTTCATACCTTTATTCAAAATTGAGTTAAATTGGCAATAATATATTAGGCCTGTTTTTGGCATTCAAATGTTAAATACCTTTGTTCTTTCTTCTTGTCAACCAATTTTCCATATATGGACTTCTACTTCTTAATCATTAACTCCCCCGGCTATTTATAATATGAAACTTTTGATTATAGAAGATGAACGGGATCTTTCAGACAGTATTAATACTTATCTGGAGCAACAACAATTTATCTGTGACACGGCTTACGATTACTTTGAGGCAGAGGATAAAATTTCTCTCAATGAATATTCCTGCATCATCCTTGATATTATGCTGCCACATGGAAGCGGGCTTCAATTGCTGCAACTGCTGAAAAAACAAAAAAAGTCAGATGGCGTGCTTATTATTAGTGCAAAAAATTCATTGGAAGATAAAATAGAAGGATTGCAGATTGGCGCTGACGATTACCTGGCAAAGCCTTTTCATCTAGCCGAACTGGGGGCACGTGTCGCTGCGATCATAAGACGGAGATCGTTTTATGGGCAGACCCGAATTGAAATAGACAGTTTGGTGCTTGATCTCTCAGATCGAGCCCTGAGAGGGACTCATGATGAAGAGATTCCTCTTACCAGAAAGGAATATGATCTTCTGTTATATTTCGTGAGCAATAAAAACAGGGTAGTTACCAAGGAAGCGATTGTTGAGCATCTTTGGAATGACGGCATTGATATGACATATAGTTACGACTTTGTTTATTCTCACATAAAAAACCTTCGTAAAAAACTCCTGCAAGCCGGCTGTCCGGATTATATTAAGGCCGTTTATGGTATGGGATATAAATTCACTATTGCAGGGTAGTTAATTTTTTTATGAAATTATTTTCCATATACAACCGGATTAATTTAACTGTCATGACAATTTTGTTCGTGATCACAGCCGGATCATACTATATAATAATTAACCGGATTTTTGTTCACGAACTTGATGAAGAATTAGATAACTACAGACATAAGATCGAAATTTTTGCCAAACGGAACGGCAAGGCTCCGGAGCCGGGTGGCCTGGAAGATTTAAGGGTATTGTATGAACCTGTTACAAATGCTTCCGGAGAAGTTCAATATGATCTTGTTCGTAAGTTTGATCCTGAAGAAAAAGAAATGGAAAATTTTCGTCAACTTATATATACTCAGGCTATTGGCGATCAGTTTTACAAAATCACTATAGAAAAACCAGTGGAAGGCATCCGGCTTCTCACTAAAACCATTGTTTTTGCCACTATTACCATGTTACTTGCGATAGTTTTCATTTCCCTGTTGCTAAATCAAATGGTTTTAAAGAGATTGTGGCGTCCATTTTACAACTCTATTAAAGCAATAAAAAACTTTAAACTGAAAGGTGGCAATATTCCTAAGCTTCCTCCCACACGTATTGACGAATTTTCATTCCTGAATGACAGCCTTACCAAAACAATGGAATCCGCAAAAAAGGAGTATCGGATATTAAAAGAATTTACTGAAAATGCCTCTCACGAAGTGCAAACCCCTCTCGCCGTTATACGCTCTAAACTTGATTTGTTTATTCAGGATGAAAATTTGTCTGAAAAACAAGTGGAACTGATTACGGGTGTTTATGGAGCTGTCAAAAGAATTTCCAGGCTTAACCAGTCTTTGTTACTGCTTGCAAGAATAGAAAATCATCAATACACCGGTACTGAGTTTATCAATTTGAAAACACTAATTTCTGATAAACTGGATCAGTTCCGGGAATTTTGGAACGATAATAAGTTAGAGGTTTCATCCCACCTCGAAGAATGTCTTATTAATGCAAATGCAGACCTTATAGATGTTTTGTTGAATAATTTACTTATTAATGCAGGATTACATAATCTCAAAAATGGCATTATAAATATTCAATTAAAGAAAGGTCTATTAATGATCAGCAATACTGGTTCTCTACATGAACTTGATAAAGAACGGCTGTTCAGTCGCTTTTATAAGCAGGAAACGCAAAGTCCGCATAACGGTTTGGGGCTTTCTATTATTAAGCAGATATGCGATCAGTTGAACATTCGTGTTCTATATTCATTTGATGGTATTTTTCATAAATTTTCTTTTTCGTGGGCTGTGCCAAATACTAATGGTTGAAACCGGCGTTATTTTGAATGGATATAAATCTGTAGCTTATACCTCTTTCAGGTTTTTAAACCGGCTGAATAATAACCTTTCCCCCTTTTCGAATTGGCTTATAGTTATATAATAAAATGTTGGGAAAAAGATTATAGGCATATCAATTCCGTCTATATGCGCACACATGAAAATTGAATTTCATCCCAGTGCCGGGAACTGCCGATGCATAGAGGTGAGAAATGAAATCTCCTTAAAATGATACAACATTTTTAAAGTTATACACTGAACAGTAAAAAAATACTGATCTACAGCTATCGTAATTTTCTTTTCAAAAGCGTAAATGATATAACATTTTATTTTTTCCTATTTCTAAAGTATTTTGTAATCTAAAGTTGCTTCATCTATACAGTCCGGCTGTGACTGTCTTCATCCTTTTTTTTGTTTCGGTGTTTCTGGAATGGTGCTAAGATCAGTGAAATGAAGTTGGTAGTTTCAGCTTCTGCCATATAAGTATCCACGCCAAATACAAGATTTTCAGATGGCAATCGTCTGAATGTTCCAAAGATTCTGTCCCATATACTTAATACATCTCCATAGTTGCAATCTGTATACGGTTGTTTGTAATGATGATGCACCTGGTGAAAATTGGGTGTGATGAATAGTAATCCGATAACTCTGTCTAATTTATCAGGAAGACGGTAATTCATATGAGCGAACACAGTGACAACAGCCTGAATAACCTGACGCAGCATCAGCATCCAGAACGCAGTACCGCTTACAAATACCCATACAAGCGTAAATGAAAGACGGACCATGTTTTCTGCCGGGTGTTCCCTTAAAGTAGTTGATACATCCACAATTTTATCGCTGTGATGCACGACGTGTATCATCCACAGCATTTTTACCTTATGCATAATTACATGATAGGCATATTCTCCAAGATCAAGCAGTACAAAGGAAACAATAAACTTAAATACCGGACTCGTATCAGAGGGAAGCAGGTATAGTAACCCGAATTGTCGCTGGGATGTCAAATCAATTGTTTTTATTAAGGCAAAGCCCAAAAGCAATTGGCCCGGAATGCTCGTTAAAATAAAATGTGCATTAATAAAAGCGTGTCTCCATTTTTTATAGTTGATCAACCTCCCATAAATGTTTTCGATGTTCCAGATCACAACAAATAAGGAGATAAAAATGAAAAGTTGAAACTGGTGACCATATTGAGCAATGTATTGTTGCATGTTTTTTAAAGTACTGATAATTTTAAAGTGTTTTTATAAAACACATAGTTTGTCCTAAAAATTCAAAATGCCAGAACCCCCGCACTTTCAGGCAGCTATCGTTCGTTAGCCAGGCTTTTGCGCAGTAGGTTTTTCCGGAAGAAGGATCATAAATATGACCATTCTGCCATTGCTTTTCCTTTTCATTATAGATTAATCCAGTAAGCACTTCGAGACCTATAATCTTTCTTGTACGCAAACTTTTGTCGGGATTTCTTGTATCAATTCTTATATTCATGGGATGACTTTTATCATCACTGTCATCGAACCATACAATTGTTGCTTTAAATTCCACCCCTGATCTGAATATCCTTACTACCAGGTTTTTTTCTTTGCTGGCAACCCATTTCCCTATGATTTTGTCTCCGCTATTGTCATTCGCCTTTTTGAAAGATGTCATTGAAAGTATAATGACAACCCAAAAGAAATATTTCATTGAACATATTTTATGATTAGAATACAAGTGTAACGCCTATGTATATTCCATCCTTTTTGGCATACGGATTATTCAGATAATTCAACCTTCTGTAATACTCAATACTCATAACGTGAAAAATATTTTCAATTCCGGCACTGGCTTCCATAAACGGGGTCTTACTTATGAGGTTGAAGTTTGAGTTTTTATTATAATCAATATTTTCCCTGGTCATATCACCCCAATAAGCATTAAAGGAAAGACGTTCTCTCCATCCCAGCTTCCGGATAAATGGTATCTTATCAAACAAGATGCCTCCTAAATTTAATCTTGAGTGGAGGCTTACGTACCTGTCGGATGCGAACTCGTAAGGAGCCATCGTGTTGAACTGATATTTACTTGCAACATAATATTCATTTCCGGCAGGAATGTTTAATAATAAATAAGGAACAGTTCCAAATATTTTGCCTGCCTCCAGTTTATAATACAGCATCATTTTAGGAGGCAGTCGTAGTTTTTGTGCTATGCCGAATTTTACTTTATGATATTCAAACTGCGCATTCCCTAGTTCAAGTCCAAAGCTGTAGCCGGCAAATAAAACAGGGAAGAAAGTACCCAGTTTTATATTATCATAGTTAAGTATAGTGGTTCGCTCCTTATGAGCATAACGTATGTCAAAAGATCCTTCCGCTACGGGAAGTATTTTAGCAAAAACACTGTCGTATGGTTTGTCAATATCCGGATTAATGGGACGATACTGAAAATCGAAAACGGGGTTAAGCTCTTTATAAGTTAGAGAGCCTTTGGCCGTGAAATCCGGCGACAGATATTGTTCATGATTCAACAATGCCTGTTTGATATATACGCGTGTAAATGGAACGTTTCTCCTGAAGAGGGAATTGATAATATTGTCTTTGTCCAGCTCATCGTCCTGGTCAATGATAAAGTCGTAGTCGCTGCCATAGGAAAAAGAAGTCTTAGTCCACCTCGCCTCATTCCACACATATTTTATACCCAGCAAGCCCTTTAGCTTTTGATCTTTTGAGCCATAAGCACCATAACCAAACAGGTTCATTTTTTTGCTAATGCCCGGCATGGTCCAGAACCCCATCCTGAAACGCCATCCTTCAATAGGATTATGGCTTATAAAAGAGGAGTAAGGACCAACGCGTATATATTTACCAAAGTCCCAGTATCCGGTACCCGCAAAAGCGATCAACTTTACATCCCTCTGAAATTGCCTGTTTTCCTTCAGGGAATCCACCATCCGGTATATGTTCTTTTCATGTAACGTCAACGAATCGGGTCTGTTTGTCATCCAGTAAGATTCGGGTTTAATCCAATTGGTGGTTTGCTCCTTTTTAATGAGGCTAGATAAAACAACAGAAGGTTCGGCGGTATTTAATTGTATTTTATCAATTACAGTAGTATTCTTAATAATGAGCCGGAGATTGTTTTTATTTTCTGAAACAGGAATGCCAAACAATGCCAGCCCGCTTTCAAACTGTACATCACTCGAGAATTTATAAGGCATATACACCAGCTTATCGCTTGTGCTGTCATATACCTGTTTATACTCCTGGCTGTAATTAATGTCGTTTATAAAATTCAGATTTGCGGTTTTGTCCAGGTGCATATCTGCTGTTTCTACAGCCATTGTGCGCTTGTTAATCCACAACATTCCACGAAAGGCTCTTTCATAGTCGTGCAGGGGAATGAAACGCACCTGCTGCAGGGTATCACCATTATCAGAAAGTGAAATATCACCTTCAAAATATTTATAGTATGTAAAAGCGTTGGAATTTAGCGGGCTAACATATGTCTGGTCAAAAACAGGCAACCAGTTATCATAGATATTAAAAAAGAAATAAAATTTATCTAAGCGGCTTAGCAGCTCATCAGTTTTAAGTCCTAGTGTTTTTTTGGCTATAATATTTTCCCTGTCAATATTCGGTGACACTGAGTGATAGCTATTTGCAATCCGTTCGGCAAAGTAAAGAGGAAGTTCCCTGTCATATTTAGCATTACTGTCAATATTGGAATACGTTTTCAGCATCAGACTTTTGATTCCACTGCCTTTTGCTTTTTCATAATCAATCTTGTCAATATCTAACTCATTCCTGGTGTATTTCAGGTAACTGTAGCTGCGGAAACGGGAAGGATTGTTGTTATCTTTCTGCTCAATTACTTTTTCCATAAAGCTTTTCCCGGGTTTTGTAGAGATACTCACTATTACTTCCTGCAATCTTTCTGTTTTGGGGATCATGATAATGGAGAGATTGAGCGTATTATTCTTTTTAATATTTAATGTAAATGGCTCAAAGCCTACTGAGGTTACTTCCAGGCTGTCATACCATTTGGAAGTATGAAAACGAAAGGATCCATCTGCTTTAGTAAGTGTGCTGTTCGGACTTCCTTTTAAATGGACCGTTGCATTTTGCATAGGCTTAGAAGACGCTTCCGTTACTTTACCAGTAATGATATAGCTGTTTTGAGCGTTGGCAACATTACATATACATAGCAAGTGAAATATAAATACTACAAAGGTTGCTGTATACTTGATCTTAAAAGAGAAAAAGCGATTGTTCAAATCTGATTTTATTGAATAATTATACAGACAACCATTTTATGACTTTAAGACGGGTAAAACCGGCATATTCGCAGGTTATTATTTCAGCAAGAATAGTAATAAACCTTGCCAACTGCCTAAATCCAGATTTTCTCCAGAGTTGATAATTAATCTTGCTTTTTTTTGTGAGTGCTCCCATCTTAAATGATACATCTGTATGTCTTTATCAAAAACAATCCAACATTTGGCCGAAAGCCACGAGCTTATTTTAAAAGGCTGCCTGACAGGCGACAGGGTTTCGCAACAGAAACTCTATAATACCTATGCTCATAAAATGATGGGAGTATGTATGTGGTATGCCAAAAACCGGGAAGAAGCTGAAGAAATATTGCAGGATGGATTTATAAGAGTGTTTAAATATCTTAAAACTTTTACCGGCGATGGATCTTTTGAAGGCTGGATGCGTAAAATAATGATAAGTGCTGCACTTACAAAATACAGGAACAAATCAACTCAGCTTAGACTTGTTGTTGAATTTGATTCTGAATTTCACGATATATATGAAGAACCATCATTTATCTATCAATATGATGAACAAGAACTGCTAAAGCTCATTCAAACACTAAGTCCGGCATACCGGTTAGTATTTAATTTGTATGTATTTGAAGGGATGAAGCATCGGGAAATAGCGGAATCGCTCAAGATTTCCGAGAGCACTTCAAAGAGTAACCTGGCAGATGCAAGAAAAATATTGCAGGCTGCTTTGAGATCAAAAAACAACCCCGGTAACCTAACATTTAGCCGATGAATAAAGATTTACATGATATTGATAGTGCTTTTAAACGTGCTTACCAATCCTATGAGGATATCCCCTCTGAAAATGCATGGGAGAAAATAAATGCAACCCTTGATAAAGCGGATGCCGATAAATATAAACGTCGTTTTATCGGGTGGAAAAGAATAGCAGTGGTACTGGCATTGCTGTTGTCCTTGCTTCTCATTCACGAAGCAAGAGTAATGAATAAGCAATACAGGGTTACCAGGCTGGCAGATAAAGACGGAGTTAATGATCCGGATAATTCTACATATAAGAAAAATAAAATTTCTGAAAGTAATAATAATACAGCCGAACATGAAAACGTGGAAAGAAATAAAAATAAAACAACAGGAAGAAAAATTAATATACTGCCGGAAACAATACTACCCAATAAACAAAATCGGTTATACCGGGGGGCGGAGACTCATGCAAAAGAAATAGAAAATAATTCACAGTCTGGCAGTATTGTCAGTAAAGAAAGAATATGGAAAGCAAAATCCGGGTATAAGATAAACCAGAGAACTGTAGTGCAAAAAGAAGTTAAATCGAATCACGGTTTTGAAGAAGGTTTGTCGGAGAATAAGATGCAGGTAATCAGCCCAAAATCCTACACGAATCAAACGCCGGATTTATTACGATACTCCCCTGACTTACTGACGATAAAAAAATTATCTGAGGTAAATAAAGCGTACCGTTTAAATCAATTGTCTGGATTTGATACGCCCGTTATCAACAAAAAAAACTGGTTTATTTCTCTGCTGAAATCTAAAATTAATCAATCATCCGCGCCATTAAAACCATACTGGTCGCTCACTATATTTGCCAGCAACGACTGGTCTCAATACCACCTGGATAATGACGATGAAGATAACTCAGGCGTTACGCAGGATGAACCGGGGAAAATAAGTATAAGAGAAAAACACGAATCTTCTTTTTCAGCGGGAATATTAGCAACAAGGCAGTTTAGAAAAAACATCGGTATAAGATCCGGCATCCTGTATTCGAATATCACGATCGTCATTTCACCTCAGGAAATGTATGCAGTAAAAGAACCGGCCGGCATTGTCACTTACAAATATGTTGCTTCATCTGGTTATGGTTATGTAAATCCCGGGTTTGGAGTGCCACCTGCAATCGGTGACAGCATACAGTCAACCGAAGCCAGGCACAACCTGTATACGATCGGTATTCCGGTAATGGCTTTATATACATGGCAAAAAAATAAGTTTTCAATATCCCCAGCCGTCGGCTTATCTGCCAATTTTATTACTGGTGCTAAAATTGAAACGGAAATAAAAGATGCGCTCAATAGAGAAACTGTCATTATAGATAAGCTTAACGGCATGCGTAATTTTTATATAGGATTGATGACTGATATGAATATACAGTACCAGGTAAATAACAAATGGTCGTTGGGTGTAGTCCCGGGTTTTAAATATGCACTTACACCTATTACCCAAAAAAATGTAGTAAAAACATTTCCATACTGCTTTAATATAGGTGCGGGAATTACTTATAATTTTTAAAGACTTCTTCCTGTTATTTCTATTGTGCAGGTACCTGGTAACATATAATTTACCTTATAACTCCTAAATTTCTTCAGATTCAGGTACTAGTTTTGTTTGTTTAATTATGAAGTACAACATACCGGTTATATTTCTGATCTTTCTTCCTTTTGTAGGAATATGCCAGGTGAGAGACAGCGCCATCAACTTTAATTATAAACCGAAGTTTGAATACCGGGCACTGGCGCCATCCGTATCACTTATAATTGCCGGCATTTCGGTGAATGGCAATGCCAGGGAATCTTTCAAAAATGAGATCGTAGAAGAAAGAAATGAGCACCTCTCCGGCTTTCATACCAGAGTTGACAACTATCTCCAGTTTTCTCCGGTGCTTATGCCTTATGTATTTGATATAGCAGGTATAAAGTCGAAAACAGACATTGTAAACCGAACCGTAATAACCTTAAAAAGTCAACTGGTAATGATGACAACAGTGTATGTGTTGAAGAATATTACCCACCAGTTGCGTCCCGACGGAAGCGGTTATACCTCCTTTCCATCAGGACATACCGCTCAGGCATTCATGGGAGCTGCTATTCTTGCCGAAGAATACAAAGACCGTTACAAATGGATGCCGTTCGCTGCTTACGGAGTAGCCTCTGCCGTGGGCATTATGCGTATGGCAAACAACCGGCACTATATAAGTGATGTGCTTGTTGGCGCAGGTATCGGGATATTGTCAGCGAAAATTATATACTGGACGCATCAATACAAGTGGGGCCGGAAAAATAAAAAGCAGCTCTGTGATAAAAGCTTATTTTGACCGTGCTATTCTTCGTAGTGAAGCTATTGGTGTTTGTTATATTGTAAAAAACATAAGGATGTATTTCATGTTTTCACATAGCAGGGTTTACCATTTAATCGACAGCTTCCATCGTATTTGAGTAAATAATAAGGGAGCCTTAATCATTGCGGTAATGACGTTGAGGTAATAGCAGCGACAAATATGGATTGCTTCACCGCGCATCAGTCCTGATCTTTAAAATGCGTATGGCGGCTCGCAAAGACGGGCGAGGAGCTGAGTAAATGTATACTTTGTTTTAGTCAAGATTGTAACAACAAACCATTTTGTCACTGCGAACCACGTATATAACACTTAATTTTAAAAGGTGCCGCCAAAGTGGTGAAACAGTTTGCTGAACAGTAGTGCAGCGGTTGAGCATTAGTACAAAAGTCAGGCAGATTTCTTTCCCGAACTTCGGCCGGAAGAGAAATGACGGTCATACTCAATCGTCAATTATTGAATCATGTTTAATATATATCATTACAATCAAACCCTTTCTGCCGTCTGAGTCAAAGCCGGTATTTTGCACATACCTATTTATTTTAAACAAAAGAAGAAAAAAATCAATACTCTACTTTACCACAAGTACACTAAATGTTCCCGGCTTTGCTGCTGGGTGTTTCCCGGGTTCGGTTGCCGGTTCCAATTCCACTGCGGGTAAATAGATGGTATGGGTTGATTCATCAATGGCAATCGTTCTGGCACTTTTTTGTGTGGTAACAGTTTCTTCAACCGAAAAATCATTGGCAGTTATTTCTTTAATAACGGTCATAGTGCCTTCGCCGTTGGATGTGAATATTTCTTTGGTGCTGTTGTCAAGCGCAACGCCATCGCAGCCATCGCCGATAGGTAGTTTTGCAACTATTTTTCCGTTTACAGCATTCAGCACTACCAGCATATTATCACAACCTGCAAAAAGCCGTTGGGTGGATCTGTCGAAAGCCAGGCCTGTGGGGCCTTCTGCAGGCGCCAGCGACCAGCGATGCACCACAGTATTGCTTTTTATATCCACCGCTACTATTTCACTTTTATCCTCGATGTTCACATACACCATGCCCTTACCATCGGCCACGGCAGTTTCCGGTCTGCCTTCCACCCGAATGGTGACAACTACCTTATCTGTTTTGGGATCAATGACCGAGAGATCTTTGCTTCGTCCGTTACAGGTTATTATTTTTCCAGACCAGGGTTCATAAAAAATAGCATCCGGGTTTTCACCGGTAGTTATTTGTCTTAGTTCCTTATGTGTTTTGATATCAAATACCGTTACGTTGTTGGCGCTGCCGTTGCTGGTATACCCCTTATTAAGGCTTGCTACAAATGCGATACCATGCACGCCATCCGTGTTGGAAATAACGCCTACTGAGTCGCCGGTGTTTTTGTTGATGATATTCACCCGGTTACGATTGGAAACGTACAAATTGCCATCCGGACCAAGGGCGATATAGTCCCATTTTCCCATACCAAATACCGGGAAAGACTTTATAACCTGGTAGTGATGTTGTGCAAACAGATCTGTGCCGGCGAAAAGTAGTGTTGCCAGCAGTGATAACATCCTTACGGGTTTCATATTATTGATATTTTTAAAAGTTATCATTGAATATTGTCTTTCCGGTATAAAAGTCTGAGTATTGACGGAAGCACGATCAACAGAAGAGGTAATGCAACAATAAAACCCCCTATAACAGCAATGGCCAGCGGCTGATGCAACTGTGCACCGGTGCCAATACCCAATGCTAATGGCAGCAATGCAATAATCGCACCCAGAGCCGTCATTAGCTTTGGACGGAGACGGGTGGAAATAGAATAAATGATAGCTTCATCTACTCCAAAGTTGTACTGGCTTTCTTTAAATTGTAAAAATGTAAAAATGGCATTTTCACCGATGATGCCCACAATCATAATCAATCCTGTGTAGCTCCCCACATTCAGGGGGGTATGGGTAAGGTATAAAGCCAGGTAACTTCCTGCTATACCTAAAACAGCTATAGCTAATATGGCAAGCGCTACTTTAAATTCCCTGAAGAGAAAAAGTATTACACCAAACACCAGCAAACTGGCAATAATTAGAATGATAAGCAACTCGTGGAATGAATTTTGCTGCTCCGCATAAGCACCTCCGTAGCTGATATGGTATCCGGCCGGCAGGGCAATTTTAGTATTGATCGCCTGTTGAACTTCCTGAATCACTGTTCCGAGATCACGGTTTTCCAGGCGTGCTGTTATCACACCCATTGACTGCAGGTTTTCTCTTTGAATTTCAGCATCGCCGGAAGTGGTTCTAATGATTGCAAGCGAGGAGAGCGGTAATATATTTCCTGCAGGCAGGAATATTTTCAGATTAGTAATTCCGGCGATACTTTGGGTACGGTTTCCCGGATATACCATTCGTATTGGGGTTAATTGTTCTTTTTCCTGTACAGCGCCTGCTATATTGCCGATAAGTGCAGCCTGTACTTGCTGTTGTAATGCTGCAGGCGTTAACCCGAATTGCGCAAGTTTGGCATAGTCGGGTTGTATACTTACCGAAGGCCCGGCAATAACGATCCCATTAAATACATCCGCTGTACCCTGTATAGTGCTTACTACATCCGCAACCTGCCTGGAAAGCGCCTGTAACTTTTCCTGGTTATCACCAAATATTTTTATTTCGATGGGTTGTACCGAGCTCATCAGGTCGCCGAGCATATCGCCAATGACTTGTCCGAAATCTATACGTAATGCAGGTTGTGATGACTCAATTTTCTGGCGTATATCAGAGATTACTTCATTGGTTGTTTTAGTCCGTTTCTTTTTTAACTGAATGAGATAATCGCCGGTATTAGGTTCTGTAATGAAAAAACCCATTTGGGTGCCAGTTCGCCTCGAATAGGTTGCTACTTCGGGAACTTGTTGTATCAGTTTTTCAGCTTCCCGCAACATACGATCTGTTTCTTCCAGTGAAGTGCCGGGAGGCGAAGCATAGTCAAGTACAATACTGCCTTCATCCATTTCGGGAAGAAAACCGGTTTCCAGTTTGGGAAGGATAAAATAAATGGTAAATATCATGCAGCCGGCTATGATAAAGCTGATCCAGGGGCGATGTATGAAAAATGACACCCATTTCTGTTTTTTTACATGATGTACCGGCGGTACCTTATGAATTTTTTTGCCAGACAAAAACAAATAAATCACCGGCAGACCAATCCATGTAACCAGGAATGAACAAACCAGTGTGATAATCATGGTGTCTGTCATTACCTTGAAGTAAGCACCAGCAACACCGGTCATTAGTATAAAAGGTACAAAGATTACCATTGTACTTACTGATGATCCCACCATTGCCGGTAGTAAATAATGAATAGCTTTTTGCAGCAATGAGGTTGTAGGTTCTCCGGGATGCTCTTCGTGGGTACGATGAATCTGCTCAACTACAACAATGGCATCATCAATGATAAGTCCGATGGCTGCGGCGATAGCGCCTAACGTCATGATATTAAGTGTGTAGCCGATTGCATACAGCACAATCAATGTGAGCCCAAGCGTAACGGGTATGGTAATCAGTATGGTGGTGCTTGCTTTTAAAGACCGCAGGAAAAGTATAGCAACAATAATTGCCAGTAACATACCTATCCAGAGGCTGTCAGATACGCTCTTAACGGCGTCCTGCACAAAGTCGGCCTGCAGGTAATAAGGTTGTATAGAAACATCTTTGGGTAAGGTTTTTCTCAATTCCGCCACTTTTTTTTCCATATCGGCAGATATCTGTATAAGGTTGGATGCTGGTTGCTTGATGACGGCCACCAGCACAGCATCTTTTCCGTTGGCATTGATCCGTGTATATTCCACCGCCTCATTTACGGAAACTTTAGCAATATCCCGAAGGCGTATAACCCGCGCCCCACTTGCTTTGATCACAATGTTTTCCAGATCATTAAGTGTATGTACAGTGGCATCGGTAACCGTTAGGTATAAGAATTTATAGTCAGACAGGTAACCATTTGACTGGATAAAATTCGTTGCGGTAAGAGCTACCGAAACAGCATCGGGGTTTACCCCGGCAGATATCATTTTCTGCTGATCTAATTCAAGCCAGTATTCCTTCGATTTCCCGCCGATGATCCTTATTTCAGAAACACCTTCTACCTGCGACAGGAAAGGCTTAATGGTATAATTGGCGAGTAATTTTAATTCTATGGGTGTTTTGGAATGGCTTTCCAGTGTATAGCCCATTACGGGTAATATGGAAGGATTCATTTTTTCCACCGTTACCTGCAAGCCCGGCGGCAGTTGATTGTTTACCTGGCTAATCCTTGATTCGATACGTTGTACGGCAAGGTCAATATCAGCATTCCAGTTGAGGAAAGCAGATATTTCACAAGTACCTCTGCTGGTAGAGCTTCTGATATACCGAAGGTCCGGAACCTGTTTGATAGCATTTTCCATCGGTTTGGTTACTGTAATCATCATTTTATCCACCGGCTGAAGTCCTGCGTCAGCAATGATCTTTATTTTGGGAAATGTAATTTCAGGGAAAAGCGATGTTTGCAGCCTGTTATAAATAAATAATCCTCCGCCGATGATCAGTACCAGCAATACACTAATAGGATTTTTATAAGAAACAAAGAAGTTCTTCACGCAACTTTTTTATTTATTTTCTATGGTTACATGCGCAGTATCGGGCAAACCGTAGTTGCCGGTCACTACTATTTTATCCTTGTCGTTAAATGGCGGATCGGTAATTTCTACACGCCCGTTGGATTCAATACCTTTTTTAACAGGTACTTTTACAGCGGTTACACTATCTATCATTTTCATTACCCAAAATTCTGTTTGCGTTTCATCTGTGATTAAAGCGGCTTTGGGCAGGGAGATTACCGATGATTTTTCATCTTTCACAATTTTTACTTTTGCTATCAGGTTTTCCGGTATAGCGTGTCCGGGTTGTACACGTATAACTATGCGCTGTGTTTGTGTGGAGGAGTCCATTACAGGCATGGCATGATCTATGTGCCCGTTAAGCTTTTCCCCGTCGGGCAATATTAGTTCAAGGCTTTTCTTATTTATTACAAAAGGTCTCAGTTCATAAGGCATATCCAATAGGAAGACGAAACTGTTTTTATCGGTTATGATCGCTAATTGCTCCCCGTCCTGCACATAATCGCCTGGCTGGTGATCAAGTTGTGTAATGAAACCACTACTGCTTGCTCTGATGGTGTTTTGTCCCGAAAAATGAAAAGAGGTGTCGAGTGAATTGATCGTATTTCCCAATGCGGTGGCTTCTTTTGTTTTGATAGTAAACAATAATTGTCCGCGCTGTATAAATTGTCCCAGGCGGATATTCCCGGTATTGAGATACCCGGTAGCATTTGACTTAACAAAGCTTTTCAGTAAATAAGAAGAAATAGCGTTCAGTTCGATATAATTGGTCATAGGCTCGTGACTAACAGCAGTAACCGTTACGGGAGTAACCACATCGGGAACGCTTTCTTCTTTAGTGTCTGCCTGCTCCGAATGGCAACCTGCTAAAACAAACAATACAATTAAAGTATAAGTACTAAATAAATACAGACGAATGTTCATGTTAAAAATCAGTATTATCTGCTCCAATAATTTATCTGGTTGATGATCTGCCAGCGATTTATTCTGTTTTGTGTAAGCAGATTTTTTGCTGCCAGGTAATTGTTCAAAGCTATTACCAGGTCGGCTATACGCACATCGCCTGTTACCAGTAATCGAAGATGGGCATTAATCAATCCCTCTGAGTATTTTACCTGGTCGTTTATCTCATCAATCAGCTCTTCCGTTCCTTTCAATTGTTCAGATAGTTGTTCAATTTGCCTGTGATACTGCCTGTTGAAAAAAGCACTGTAGGATTGCCGTGTACGCTCAGCAATATCTATCTTGCCGTATTTCATTTTTCGTTGCCTTCCATCATAGATGGGTAAAGTGACAGCCAGTCCGATACCTGCTCCAAAATTTTTATAAGGGGTTTGGGCAAATGATGAGTTGTATCCGCCATCTGCAAATATATTGGCTTTGGGTTTATAGCTATAGTCAATCACTTTTTTGCTGTTAATATTTTTAAGGCTATCTAAAATATATTTCCGGAAAAAAACAGAGTTTTCAGGAGTGGGGAGATTGTTAAGTAAGATGGAGGGTTCCTGTAATATCCCCTCCACTGTATCATTGATCCCGCATAAATAGATAAGTGTTGCGTAATTGCTTTTGTACTGAATGCCGGCTTGTTTCATTGCCAGTTTTTGTTGCTGCAGGGTAACCAGAAAGGTTAGATAGTCCGTTTGTTTGTAGATGTTGTTTTGAGTAAGTCTTTTTAAAATTGTATCTTCTTTCAATAGCAAATCATAGACTTCTGTTGCAAAGTTCAGTTGTTGCCGGTCCCCATAAGTAGTGATGTACTGTGCAGTCACAGTCCTGATTATATCCTGTTCAGTTATTTTGGCAGTGTTCTTTATCCCCGCTGTATTTAAACGTATCGTTTCAAATTGTGTTTCAAGATTATTCCGGCTTACTAAAATCTTACTTACACCCACCAGCGCATTGACATTGGCTCCGTTGGTAATAGCATTGTCGTACCCCCACCCGTTAATAACAGGTGTATAATAATTATTACCCGATCCGATGACCTGAGGTTTATAGGCTGCACGTATCAGTGTGCTGTCTATAATGCCAAGTTGTACCTGGTTATTGTAATCCTTCAGCAGGGGACTGTTAGATAAGGCACTGGAAATAAAATATTCAAGCGTGTTGTTTTGTGCTTTTATCTTAAAAACAGGTAAAAGGAAAAACAGGCTTAAATACATTTTTAATTTATGCATAAATAAAATAAAGGGTTGTCGGAAAAACAATATTGACAACCCAAGCTAATCCGTATGTTTAATCGTTGTCTTTTTCTTCTTTAATAAAATTCCCCTGTGTGTCCAAAATTACATCCATTTTGTTTACTTCCGCTTCATAATTTACCATTCCTCCTGACCTGGTGATTTTTGCGGCTTCCTTAATTTTTGCACCATTGTAGTGAGTTTTGATATAAGAAACGGCTGCGGGGGGAAGTGCGGCGACTGCTATTTTTTCTTCTGTTTCTTTCCAAATACCATTGTTGTCATACACGGCAGACATTTCTTTTTTATGCTGAACAAAATTTACTTCATAATTATTCCCTTCCTTTTCCCATTTTACTTTAGAAGTGCCAGCAAACATCTCTGCAAAAGCTGCTTTTACCTTGTCTGGTGGCGTAATCATTTTATTGTGATTTTCCTGTGCGAATAAACCAATACTTAAAACATTCGTAATAATTACAGTTATTAATTTCTTTTTCATAATTGATGATTTTAATGAATATGGCAAAAGTATACGGCAATTCTGGAGAATTTTTGAACTTAGTGTTTACTGTAATAAAACATATGCATTTATGATATTAATATCCCGGATAAAGCGAAGAAAACGGGTATCGTAACAATAAAAAAATAATATAAGATATGTTGCCGGTACAGGTGAAAACCTGTTTGAATGGATGTGGGTCAGTGTACTATTAGTTTTATAATTTTATTGTAAAGTTTGTACTTTATTGTCAAAATGGTTTGCTGATACTTAATTCATAACTGCGTCTCGCAGCACAGCTTTGTGTATAGGATGGCCCGGCGTTGTTCACTTATATTACGACTGGTCCCCAGTGGGAGACCCGGCTGAGAAAGAAGTACAAAGTCATAGGGGGGGTGTGAAGATATTGGGTGCTTCGCAAACAGTTGAATAGAATTGATGCAGTACAAGCGAGCGTGGCAAGTAAAGCTCAATAGTAGTACTATAGCTAAGTACATTATATTGCAACCCTATACCATGCCCCTTTTTACAAAGATATCCTGCTACAAGACCGGTAACAGGGAAAAAATGAAAAGGTTTGCAGATATTCAATCCACATTCTTACTGCGCAAATCTCCCTGCAGGTAACTAAGTACGGCATTTTTCACGTTTTTTTCAACTTCAGGTGTATAGGGGTTGACGGTTTCCACTTCGTAACCGCCATGCTTAAATTCATCGGCGGCGGGTAAATAGCCCAGCCAGCCATTGGTATAGCCATAATAAAATGTATAGGGGTATGGCGACTGGTCGCGTATATCATTGGATATTTCACAAAACAATTCTACAGGCAGGCTCCATATCGCTATATCCTGGTTGACTTTTAAAAACCTGGCTGGGAGTAATATTATATTTTTCCCATCTGCTGTTTTTCGGGTGTATCTGTCCAGGTCGGCAGGCCAGCCCATGTTTTCTTTTCGGGGTGTTTCTATCATTGTTTTACCGGCAAATAACCGCACTTTGTTTGTAGTGTTGGTGATATGCCTGTTGGCTTCGAGTATTTTATCGCCCAGCAATACTCTGAATTGAGACAGGTGTGCTGAGGATGCATTGGGGTAGGTGCTGTATATAGGCGCAAGGTTGCCGGCAGCACCGTTGATGAATAGCATGGGAACCCCCGTTTTTTCTTCCACATATTCTGAAACGATACCCGGGACATCGGCACTTATCTGAAGGTTGGGCGATCCCAGTGCTGTGCCATGTATGGCATAGTTGGAAATCAGTACCAAAGGTGTACCATCTTCTTTATCTATTCGTATGATACCGATTCTTTTGTCGGTTGTGCCATCTGGATTCATACCCAGCGAAGCTTTTCCGCTCACATCTATTCCTCGCCGGTTGATATTGGCGTTGGCATGTCCCCAGCCTGTACCCAGCCTGGCTTCTGTCAGGTTGTGTTGGGCCATTTCAATGCCTTCTATTATTTTTTGCTCAACAAAAGCAGTATATGCTGTGTCTACGGCATGCTTATATCTTTCTCCCATAAACACTTCGGGTAAACCGGGTACCCCAACTTCAGGGGCAGAGTGAGTATGCGTGAGCGACCACCAGAAATTTTCCGGAGTGATTCCAAATTTTTTTAATAATAAAGATGCAACATGATCATACTCCGATGGTGAGATGACGCAGATATCAGAGGAGACCAGGCAGAAGCGTGTGATGCCATCATCCAGCAATACAATACGATGATAGATGTGATCGTGCACACCGGTTGACTGGCGGGCATTATAGCCCAGCAACATCTTGGGTTGATCCGGAGTGATATCTAACTTGACAACAGCAGCACGAAAAACACCGGGTATGTTATGAGCAGTAACACTGGAAGTTTGTGCATAAGCCGATAGAGTAATAGCGCAACATGCAATGATGAGGACAATAGCGTAGTTGATACAGTTGAATCTGCTCAAGTTTAATAACTGCGTTATAAAAATATAATGTCTATCCATTGTATCAAGTTTGCTGTTATAGATTTAATTCTGTTTTAAAAAAGCAATCAGATCTGACATTTGCTCCTTGTTGATATTTTTTTGCAATCCCGTGGGCATGGCAGAGATACTCAGTGATTTTAAAGATTTAATATCCTGGCGACTGATCGTCTTTTCAAAATTACCCACATTTTTAATGGTGATGGCAGCAGCTGTTTCATTTGCTATAATTCCCTGTATGGGTTCTCCATTGGTCTGTTGAATTTCCCAGAGATCATAGCCGGCCATGATGGAAAGATTTGGATCGAGAATATTAGCAAGAATATCTTCTTTTTTCCAGTTGTGGATGGTACTGAGATCGGGGCCAAAGGCCACACCCATCTGTCCTTTTACCTGGTGACAAAGGGCGCAATGCTGTAAAAATATGGTTTTACCTTTTTCTGTATCGCCTTTCTGATTTAAAGCAGCCTGATATTCCCTGCTGATTTTTTTAGCTTCTGCGGCATTTTGAGTAAAGAGCCTGCGGGCAAGGTTTCGCAGGTTTTCATCTGCCAGTTGCATCAGTTGTACACTGGTAATAAAACTTACACTGTTGGTGGGAACTTTGCCTTTCTCCATTGACTGGATCAGTACCCGCATCCGAGAAGTATCTGCCATAAAAACTTTAATGGCGGCATCCCTGATTTCGGTTGTGAACTCCGTCCAATGATTAGCTAGAAATTCACTCGCCGCCGTTGACGGAATAGCATTCATCACCCTTAAGGCGGCAAACTTTACTGCAGGCTGCTCCTGCGGATTGGTTATAAGTTGTTCAAGCATAGCAAGGTGAACAGAAGGGTCTTCTATTTTAATAAAATCTAAAGCATCAGCTCTCCGGTTAACGGGTAAATGGTTGTCTTTGATGATATCTAAAGCCTTGTTGATTGCCAATTCGCGCATGGCATTGTTCTGTATTTTTGATACCTGTAGCACCTGTAGCGCTGCATTCCTGAACTCCTCCGCCTTACTGTCAAAAAAAATATTGATCAGTTGTTGCTGAATCCCTTCTGCAATCGCCGGTTTGTTTTTTCTGCCACGCAGCCCCTGGGCTATTCCTTTCAGCATCACCGGTTGCCATGATTCCTGCTTTGCTCCCGGTAATGATTTTTGAATCAGGTGGTGAACAGTTGATTCATCAGCCGATGCCGCAATCATAGCAGTTGCCCGCTGTGTCATAGATGTAAATGCCGGTATATCTTTTTTGTATTTTGTCAAAAGCAGGTTTAGTAATTCCCCTGCATGCAGTGAAGATGCCGATAAAGCGGCGATTTGAAACCATTTATTATTGAGGTTGTCAAAAAGTAGTTTGTTTCTTACTTCTGATGCATTGGCATTTTCTGCAAAGCCAAGTGTAAGGAGGAGTTGAAATTTTACTTTTTCATTATCATCATTTTTCAATTGTATTATGGCATTTGTTAACTCCGGATGATCCTGCAGGTGGAGTTCAGCCAGTTTGATGGCATTCTCCCTGATGCCTGCAACTGTATCTTTCAGTGCATGCTTTATTATATCAGCTTCCAAAGTGCCCATTCCTTCAAGCGTCCAAAGCGCATGAAGTCTGCCCATTGCGGAGGGGTTTTGGGTTGCCATTTTTACAAGACCCGGAATATTTTTTTTATCTGAGCGGTCTACTAATATTCTTTGGGCATTCATTCTCCACCAGTTGTTTGGATTTGCCAGTTCTCTGATTAATGATTCTCCATCTGCATCACCCAGCGATAATCCTTTTGTCCATTCCGCTTTTTTCCCATCTGTTGTACTGATACGATAAATTCTTCCTTTATCAATACCATCATACAAATTACCTGCTTTGATTGCTTCTTCCGACATCCATTCGGGCGATTCAATAACTCTCCGGTAGTAGTCCAGCACATACAATGCTCCATCCGGGCCCACATACATGTTCACAGGGCGTGACCATGCATCGGTGGAGGTCAAAAACTCTTTGTTGGGAAATACACGGCCGGCAATATAGCTTACACCACTGTCTCTTAATGCATCTACGTGCACAAGATTGCTTACCGGTTCAGCAATAAAGGTAGCGCCGGTATTATAAGGTGCCGGAAAATCATTTGCCAGGTACACCGTCAATCCACTACCAGAAGTCATTGTGCCCACGTCGGTAAGTATTTGCCTGTCGGGGTTTGTAGTGGTTGGGAATACTTCAGGTGCATTGAGATGGTCCGACATGGAAAGAACGGGGTCTGTAGGCGGGAGCTGAGGATTGCGAACAAGATACCGTTGTGCAATTATTTCCTGATAGCCCTGGTCGGAATTGTTGCAGCCAAACCAATGCCCCCATTGATTAAATGCATGCCCGAACTGGCAGCGGCTGGCTATTTCTTCCAGCAACATCCTGTCGGGACGAAAACGCACAGATCGTCCGCTTGCATTTTGAGGAAGGCGGACTGCCAGAGGGTTGGAGGGATAAAATATTTCTGTTCCCTCATCACCAAACTCCTGTACATAATCTCGGGATCTGACAACCCCTTCGTGGGCAGCATATACCCAGTTATCGAGGCCATATACGGGATTATTCAAATTATGCTGAGGATTGGTGAGTGCAAAACCTGTAAGTACGGTATCCATGATATCGGCTTTGCCATCATTATCTGAGTCTTCGAGATAATAGATGTTTGGAGAATCGGTTACCAAAAAACCTTTCTTCCAGCGGAGGATTCCGGTAGGCAGAATCAGTCCCTCTTTAAAAAGAGTACGTTTATCCATAATGCCGTCGCCATTGGTATCGGACAGTCTTACTATATTACCGCTGCCACTTTTATCAAGCGGATAGCCATGCATCTCCACCACATACATCCGACCATATTCATCAATCTCCATATCAACCGGTGAGGTGATCAATGGTTCTGCAGCGATCATTTCAATTTTAAATCCCTCCGGTACCTGCATTGTTGCCAGCGCATCTTTTGCGCTTACACTACCATCGGATAAACGGGAAGATGATTCTTTCTGTTTACAATTTATCCCAGTCAGTAATAAAGTGATAACAAAATAATAAGTGGCGGATTTGAACAGATGAGACATAATATTAATTTCCAGATTTTTTGTTTTTACGTTTAGCCTTTTCCGTTACTAATTGCGGTGCCTTCAATTTGCTCTGCAGATAATCTACTACCGATGCAGTAAGGTCACCGGCTGCACGCGGGGTGAAGGGAGATACCGTTTCCACTTCATAACCACCGTGTTTCCATTCAGCTTGTGTCGGTAAATAACCAAACCAACCGTTGGTATACCCAAAATAAAAAGTATAGGGGTAAGGTGAACGGCTTCTTACCTCATTTGATACTTCGCAGAACAGTTCAACCGGGGCGCTCCATATGGCAATATCTTTATTGATTTTAAGAAAGCGCACCGGAAGCCGTACTGAGGTGTCGCCTGTTTTATTTATTACAGCGTATTTTTTTAAATCAGACGACCAGGGAAGTCCCGGTTTCTTAGCTGTCTCTACAACAATTTCATCAGACTGAAGTTGTACATTTTCAACCGTCGATTTGATGTTTTTATTTGCTTCTAAAATTTTGTCGCCCAGCAAAACGCGGAACTCACCGAGGTGCCCGGCCCCTGCGTTGGGGTACACACTATAGATAGGAGCGAGGTTGCCTGCTGCACCATTAATGTAGAGCACAGGCATTCCGGTTTTTTCTTCTACATATTCGGCCACAATACCGGGTGCATCGCCGCTGATTTGGAGATTAGCCCCACTCATTACGGTACCATGCATCGCATAATTAGCAATCAATGCCAGGGGGCCTCCGTCTTTCTTATCAAAGCGTAATAGTCCTATACGCCTGTCCACCGGGCCATCGGGATTCATGCCTAGGGATGCTTTACCATTTACATCAATAGCACGCCGGTTGATATTGGCCTGCGAAAACCCCCAGCCCGCGCTTAAAGTAACATCGGTGAGTTTGCTTCGGGCTTCAGCTATACCCTCTATCAGTTTTTGTTCTATCATATCGGTATAGACCGCATCAACGGTATGCTGAATGCGGTCGCCCATATAAATGCCATATAATCCTGTGGCGCCAAATTCAGGTGCGGAATGCGTATGGGTTACACACCACCAGATATTTAATGGATTGATACCATACAATTTTTGAAGCTTCGCTGCTACCTTATCATATTCAGAAGGCGAATACAGACATATATCCGAGGAGACAATAAAAAACTGTGTTTTGCCATCATCCAAAGCGAGAATTTTATGATAGATGCGATCCCGGACACCTGTTGATTTCCGCTCCTGGTAGCCCAGCAGGTATTGAGAATCGGTAGGTGTGATGTCTGTTTTTACTACGGCAGCCCGTAGTTGCGCTTTTGAAACAGCAGCACAAAAAAGCATAATACAAATCAGGAAAAATAATCGTATTGTTTTCAGCATAACAATTTTATTATTGAGGGTTTCTTATATCGTTTGTTAGTGGTTGCTTAACATCTCTCCATGAAGATAACCAAGAACTGCTTCAGTCAAATCTTTTGCTGCCATAGGAGTGAATGGTGAAACAGTTGTCTCATATCCTCCTTGTTCCCATGCAGAAGCTGTTGGTAAATAACCAAGAGTTCCATTTGTGATTCCAAAATAGAATGTATAGGGGAAAGGGGAACGCTCACGAATCTCATTAGAAACTTCACAAAACAATTCTATAGGTGCACTCCATATCGCTATTTCCTCATTTATTTTTAGGAACCGAACCGGCATTCTTACCATATTTGGTTCTTTTCCATTACCGCTTTTTGAATATTTAATCAGATCGGTTGACCAGCCTAAACCTTCCTTTCTGGGTGTTTCCACAACCATTGAGCCGGTGTATAGTTTTATTTTATCTGTTGAGGATGTAATCTTTCGACTGGCAGCATCTAATATCTTGTCCCCCAAAAGTACTTTGAACTGATTTATTCTTCCGGAACCAGAACCACTGTATATTGGTGCAATATTTCCCTCAGCACCATTAATAAAAAGTAGTGGCACACCAAATTTTTCTTCAACATATTCAGATACGACTCCCGGCACATCTCCGCTAATTTCAAGGTTAGCTCCTAATACAGTTCCGTGTATAGGATAGTTTGCAATCAAAGCCAGAGGATTACCATCTGCTTTATCAATCCTTAGGATTCCAATCCTTCGGTCTACTGCTCCGTCAGGGTTCTCCCCAAGATATACTTTACCATTGGAGCCTACTGCACGCCGGTTTATATTTGCCTGAGAGTATCCCCAGCCAACACCAATCTTAGCAGGTGTAAGTTTTTTACGTGCTTCAATTATTCCGTTGATCAATGCCTGTTCTACCATTGATGTGTACTCTGTATCAACTTCATGTTTATACCGTTCAGGAAGAAAAATTTCCGGCATTCCTGGCGCACCTAATTCAGGTGCTGAATGTGTATGCGTAACTGACCACCAGAAATTCAGGGGGGCTATTCCGGTTTGTTTTTTTAGTAATGAAGCAACATGATCATATTCAGAGGGGGATATTACGGCAAAATCAGATTGTACAAGGAAAAATTGAGTTACTCCGTCATCAAGCGCTACAATTCGATGATAAATGTGGTCACGGACACTGTTAGATTGTCTGGGACCATACCCTAACAGCCATTTGGGAGTTTCAGGTGTAATATCAACTTTTACTACCGAAGCACGAAGTCTATTAGTTTTTATTTGCTCCTGACCAGATGAGAATAACGAACAAAATTGGAAAAGGAGTAAAGCAGAAACAAAAACAGCTCTTTTTTTTGAGATGAACAGTAATTGAAAAAATAAACTATTTAGGGTCTTCATACTACTTGTGGTTATATATATTATTGATAAAAATGAAGAGCTATCTTTTACTAAATAATACTTATCCTGAATTAGAAAGATTTTTACTTTGAAGATTCAAGATTGTAAATGCTTAACTTTATTAAGATACATGAACTTCAAAATAAAATACGGCTTATTGTACCTCATCGTTTTTCCAGGGACGATGGTATATGGACAAATGCATCCAAACCCGTATATACTCAGCAATGAAAAATGGGGAATAGCCGGGGCAATGGAATATTCTATGAAACAGTTGCAACTGGATAAATGGTATCCTAATAGCATGGATACTATATATGGTGGGTTTCATACCTCTTACACGTATGATTTCAAACCTGGCGACAGGTCAGATAAAATGATTGTAACCCAGTCGCGCCATACCTGGGTGAATGCTAAAGCGATGGAGCTATACCCCTGGATTAAATATTACCGAAAAGGTGCAGCGCATGGTTTTCAGTTTCTCAGAAAAGTAATGTGGGATAGTGTATATGGTGGATTTTTTACCCTGGTGGATCAGAAAGGCGTACCAATATTAAAAGGCAGGGTGCAAAAAGAAGCGTATGGTAACGCTTTTGCCATATATGCATTGGCAGCCTATTATAAAGCATCGGCAGACCCTGATGCACTGGCACTTGCCAAAAAAGCTTTTCTGTGGTTAGAAAAACACTGTCATGACCCGGTGTATAAAGGATATTTTCAACACATGGAAAGAGATGGCACACCAATACTAAGAACGGCTGATATTCCCTCCACCTCCGACCTGGGTTATAAAGATCAAAATAGTTCTATTCACCTGCTGGAAGCTTTTACTGAACTCTACCAGGTGCTACCCGATCCATTAGTAAGAGAAAGGCTTAATGAAATGTTTTTGCTAATCCGTGACAGGATCACAACCCCGCGGGGAAATCTTGTATTGTTTTTTTATCCTGACTGGAAGCCCGTATCCTTTCGTGAAAAAGATAAGGAAACGATACTAAGGCATCGTATTCTCGATCATGTTTCATTTGGGCATGATGTGGAGACTGCCTACTTATTGTGGGAGGCCTCTCAGGCATTAGGGATACGAAATGATACCGCAACCCTTCGGGTGATGAAGCGAATGGTAGATCATGCTTTACATAATGGGTGGGATAAAGAAAGGGGGGGCTTTTACGATGAAGGATATTATTTTAAAGGAAGTTCAACAATCACTATTATTAAGAAAACAAAGAACTGGTGGGCGCAGGCCGAAGGATTGAATAGTTTGCTGATGATGACATCGCTTTTTCCCGAAGATTCCACTTTTTACTATACCCGGTTTAAACAATTGTGGGGCTATACCCGGCTTTATCTTATAGATCAGCAGTATGGCGGTTGGTTTGAGGGCGGATTAGATGAGCAGCCCGAACTTAGATATGCACTCAAAGGACATATCTGGAAAGGGACATATCATACTTTTCGTGCATTGAGCAATTGTATTGAAAGATTAAGGAAGTAAAAAGATTAAGCGTTGAATTTTTATTTTCCAAATATCATAACAGGATTTTGTGTGAATGGAACTGGCTTTGGATGGCAATACAGGTGAGATATATAAGTCTGTCCAATGTTAGAGGAAGCATAGAAATGCAGGAAAGTGTATTTTACAAGACAATGTCTTGTGAAAACATATTGAATTCGAAGTCGGAGACTTCGAACAGCGGGATTGTTTCGGTAATTTTTAAGAGGCATATCACTCAATTATTGTAATGGCTGGACGATGGTCAGAAAAATTTACATGAAGTACTGATTTTTCAAGTATCCTGAACTTTTGTCTGATATCAACAAAGATGTAATCAATTTTTTTATGAGGTGAGTTGGCGGGATAGGTGAAATAATCAGAAGGCTGTGTATCCTGGAAAATTTTTGACAGGATAGCAATAGGCTCGCTATCCGGCTCTGCATTCATGTCACCTAAAAGTATTCCTGGTAACCCGGATTTTTTGTAGATAGAAGTTGTTTGTTTTGCCTGGTTTATTCTTGAGTCTGCATCCCTGTAATCAAAATGGGCTACACCAACCAGCCATTTCTTTTTAGGTGACACCAGCACTTCTGCAGTTAGCAACGCTCTTGTTTCGTTGGGAATAGTAGAGGCAATAGGTAAACGGTGATTGGTTAATTTCGATATTGGGTATTTAGAAAGCAAGGCTAAACCATAAGACCCTCCTTCAAATGCAAAATGGCGAACATAAGCATAATGCATTCCGGTTAGTTCTGCGAGCACTTTAGCCTGATCAACCCTGCCCGAACGTAAACAAACGCTGTCTACTTCCTGCAATCCGATAATATCCGCACCTGATATTGATATTAAATCCGCAATTGCTCTTAATTGATTAACTTCTTTGTCATCATTTCCGTGGTGGATATTATAGGTCATAATGTTCAATCTGTGTTGAGCAGTAATATTATTCTGCAACAGTAGCATTAAGAATAATATAATCGTATATGAAGAATATTTTTTCATACTGTATATTATGAGACTATGAAAAGAGAACTATGGTTCCAGCTCTATCGATGCACTTATTGGTAAATGGTCGGAAAGAGTTATGTTATTATACGTGGTTGCTTCTATTTTTTTCCAATGTTGTTTTGGATAACAAAAAATATAATCAATTGTACTTTTAGGTGCATTAGCGGGAATTGTTGGATTAAGATCCGAAGCTAAAAGCCAATCATGCATACCCTGATTAATTTCCAATGCTTCTGGTTTTGCATTAAAATCGCCGGCTACAATCACGGGATAGGGTTTCGATAACAAAATTTCATTTAATTTTTTTACCTGAACCTGACGTTCTTCTGTATTGGTATAATCCAAATGAGTACTGGCAAATGTGATGTATTTCCCTTCACGATATTCAATATTTGCAACTAATACTGCTCTTTGCTCTTTGCCATTTTCTGTTTTAGGTAAATAAATTCTTTCAACCATTGCCAGGGGATATTTCGAAAGGATCGCTATTCCATAGTATCCCCCTTTATAGGGTATCGTTTTTCCATAAGCAGGGATCATCCCGGTTCGGAATCCTAACTCAGTAGCAAAATCTTTATTATTTTGTTTTGGTGCCTGTTCACGATAAGTGTTACAGTCTACTTCCTGAAGTGCGACTATATCCGGATTTTGCTCTTTTATAAATTGTGCCAGTTGTTCCAGTGATGCCAATTCACCGAACCGTAAGTTATAGGATAGTATTTTAAAACGGATTACTGTATCATTGATATTCCGCGGCAATTGCCCTGCCATTGTCTGAAGTACAAAAAAAAATATTAAACCCAGGCTTATCAAACTATTCTTCCTCATAAAGTAAATTTTGATATTAATTGGAAACCTCCCCGGCCCATTAACTCATCGAAAAAAGCCGGGGAGGTTTTAAATAGTATTAGTATAAAACTTTGTTAGTTACCATCATTCAGCGCTCCGTTTTCCCAGCCTGGATTTTGCTGGAGATTGGGATTTAAGTTTATAGAGTTAATTGGGATGGGATACAAGTATTGCTTGGGTCCCCAAACTTTTTTGTCATCATTATTTGTATACCATGCCAAATAATATCCTGTTCCATTTCCAGCCGGGTGTACCTGGATAATATTTGCACCCGGATCAGTACTTACTTTTACTTTATATGGATTAGGGTTATTGGAAAGTCCCTCTGCGGCTGAAAGTCCGGCATTATCAGTATAGTAAATAACATCATCCTTTCCGTTATGATCAACGTCAAGAGGTATATTGATGCCGCTAATATACATACCGGTCCAGGTCATTTTTAACAAATCACCACTTCCCCATCTTCTTAGATCATCAAACCTGAATCCTTCAAGCAGTAATTCTATTGCCCGTTCCCGTCGGATTTCCAGGATAACAGGATCGCTGATATTAGGGAAATATGTGCTTTTGAAATAATTGTCAACTACAGTGGGTTTGGAGTCAACTCCGCCTGTAATACCCGCTCTTCTTCTCAATGCACCAATAGTGCTTGACCAATCCTGGTCAGTTAAAGTACCTAATTCTGCTTTGGCTTCTGCATAATTGAGCAAAACTTCTCCGAGGCGTATTAATTGCAAAGCTTGTGTACTTTCAGTTTTGTCATCGGCATTAGTGGCATCAACCATCAATTTAATTGGCTGATAACCTAAGCGGGCATAACCGCTAAAAACTGGTAAGGCAAGTTTACCATCACGCATATACCCGGGATAGCGTAATGTAGCATTCAATCTTCCATCTCTGTTTTGAAACTCCTGGTAAAAGTCTTCATATTGCCAACCGGGGCGGTCGGTATAGGGGGTTCCATCTTTCTGAAGATAAGTGCAAACAAAAGGACGAATCAGATTTAAACCTGTGCCATAAGTTTCAGAAGCCCATCTCCAGTTAGCCTGATGCATAATACCTAATGTTTTACTGGCAGCAATTGCCAATATCGTTTCTGTAGCGGGTGGTATATCGCTGGTAAAAAGGGCACGATAGTTATTGTTCAATGTCTTACCCGAATTTTGTATTACTTGATTGGCTGCATCTTCAGCACGTTTTAACCATACGTCGGCTGAAGTTCCTAAATTTAAGTGGTGATATTTTCTGAATGTACCTTCGAATAAAGCCACCCGGGAGGCAAAAGCATATGCAGTCCATTTTGTAACTAGTGAACTTTGGGCAGCATCAGTAGTCCTGGAAATATTTTGAGCAGCAAACATCAAATCTGCATACACTTTTTCCATTACCAGTTCGCGGGAATCACGAGCGCCATATAATATTTCTTTTTCACTGGGATCCAATGGATGATCTATCCATGGCACATCTCCGAATCTGCGAACCATACCATAATAAAACCATGCACGGAAAAAGCGGGCTAAACCAGTATAATTATTACGAACAGATTCAGAAATAGCAGGACTTGTATTATTCTCAATCAGGTAATTTACATTTCGGAGTTGTGACCAGCTCCACCCTGATGAATTATTTTCGTTATATGAATTTTTTAAAATAAAACCACCGAGTGTATTGGTAGCGCCAAAATCTACTAAAGATTGCTCAACTATTGCCTGATCTGTAGCATTGGGAAACATTTCATATAAAGAAATCGAGTAAGCTTTTAGCCCTTCTTCTGAACTGAAAATAGCTTTTTTATCTGTTGAAGTAATTGGTGGCTCATCCATCTTGCAACTCAAATAAAATAGCGTTACTATGGAAATATATAAATAATATCTTTTCATCTTCTTGAGTTTAAATAATTAAAAGGTTAGTGATAGTCCAACAGAAATGGTTTTTAAAAGAGGGTAACTATTTCCAGCACCCTGATTATAAGAATTGTTTAAGTCGGAATCTGTATTAGCAATGGCTGAAGAAACATCCATAAAATTTTTGGTAACCTTATAAAGAGGAGACCAGCTTGTTAGATTTTCACCGCTTAAATAAATCCGTGCATTTTTCATTTTTACTTTGGAGATAAGCTTCTCCGGCAGGTTATAACCGATTTGAATATTCTTTAATCGCAAATAAGAAACTTTTTGCAAATAGCGGTCATTAGGTACATAATTTGTATATCCAAGTGCACCATTATATTGAGAATAGCGTGGTAAGTAAGCATCTCTATGATCTTCGGTCCAATAGTTATTTAATTGCCAGGCAGGCATTTGATTATAACCTCGGTTATATTGCCCCCAAAAAGCTGATTCATTTCCGGGGTACCAATCCTGTTTACCTACACCGAAGAAGAAGGCTGAAACAAATATGCCATTCCATTCTGCACCCAGTGTGAAGCTGTATTGATAACGGGGTTGGGTGTTTCCAATAATTGACATATCACCGGGATCATCTAAGGTTTGTTTCCCTTTGGTTATCATATTATCAGAACTACCATCTAAATTCTGGATTTTTAAATCTCCGGCCCTCCACACAGCATCAGCGGATGAATTAAAAATGGTATTGATGTATTTGGAAGGGTCAGGATTTTCCTGGAAGAGTCCATCTGTTCTAAAACCCCACAATTCACCAATGGTCATCCCGTTATAATAATCGGTGAATCTCATTGTAGGGTTGTAGTATTTATCTATAGTAGAAACGTAATCATAGAGTGTTGTCCGAATATTATATTTTAAAGGACTTCCGGCAAGTTGAAACTGATCGTTCCAGGATAAGGTAATTTCAAAACCCTTTGTTGTCATATCTGCATAATTCCCTTTTGGAGAAGCTGCGCCAAAAATATCTGGTAGTGTAGGACCAGGTACATACATGTCATTGGTTTTTCTTATATAGTAATCACCATTAAAGCCTAATCTGTTTTGTAACATTTTGAAATCAATCCCTATGTCGGTGGTAGTAGCTTTCTCCCATGTTAAACCTGTTGGTATAGGAGCAGGAACACCTGTTCTTTTATTTAAAGCACCGTCGAGAACCAGATCGGAGTTGGTAATACTTAATAATTCTAAGAATTGGTAAGGAGAAATGTTTCCGTTACCTAATGATCCATATGAAACCCTGAACTTAACATCAGAGAATAATTTGTCACTCACTTTCCAAAAACGTTCCTGAGAAAGTCGCCAGCCTGCAGATATGGAAGGAAAGAATCCCCATTGCTGATCTACCGGAAACCTGGATGAACCGTCGTATCGGCCATTAATCTCCAATAGATATCGGCTATCAAAATCATAATTTAGCCGAAAGAAGACTCCGGCTGTTTTCCAGTTTGCAACGCTTGCCCCCGGTGTAATAGATGATCCTGTTGCGAGTTGAACACTTTGAGCATTTTCAAGTAACAATTGGTTACGCTCAATGCTATTTGCTTTATAAGCAGAAGTTTCATAGTTCCATCCTGCCATAACCTTAATATCATGCTTTTGGGCAAAAGTCTTTTCATATTCAGCATATAAATTGGTAGCGTTGTACATAGTATGGCTCATCCATTCGTAGATGCTTCCATTCAGATCTCCCAGGTATGAAGGGTTTGCGGCATTAGCGTTTTGGTAGTAGGGAACTTTTACCCGTTTATAGAAAAAATCCCTGGTATCATAACGAAACGTATAATCTCCGATTATCCGCAAACTGTTATTAAAGAAATTCGTTCTAAACCCTATGGTATTTCTAAAAAGATTAAGATCATTATTCTGATAATTATTACCACCAACAAAGCCGCCAAGTGTATACGCATTTCCACGTGTATTCGATCCATCTGGATTATACATTGGCATGGTTGGAAATGCTGAAACTTCTATATAGCGTTGAATACCTGCACTACGACCCGAGGCCGTGTATGGCATATGATAGGTATTACTGGAAAACTCCATATTATTTGAAATCTTTAGCCAGTCAAATGCTTTTAATGAAGCCTTTCCACGCAGATTATAAGAACGGTATTTGTCCGGATTAAAATTGTAAATTCCACCGAAATCATATAATCTGCCCGAAATATAAAAATCTGATTTGTCGTTACCCCCGGAAATTGTCAGATTATGATCCTGACTAAATGTGTGGTCTTTGAATAGCAATCCCATCCAGTCTGTATTTGAGTAATATTCATAATTCCCATTTGACAATATTTCTGTTTTTGGTCCTTCACCAGACGCTTTCCAATCCTTCATCCGTTGCAGCCAGTCATCGCTGTAATATTGCATATTGTTATTGATGGAGGTAGGCACTGTGCCCTGTGCATTATAATATGCTGCTCTGAAATGCTCTAACCAGGTAACGCCGTCGGTAACAAACTCCGGTTTTCTGGCCAACGACTGTATAGATGTGTTGCCGGTATAATTCACTGTTGTTTTTCCTTTCTTAGGGTTTTTGGTTGTGATCAATACTACACCAAAAGATCCTCTGGCTCCATAGATAGCAGCAGATGCAGCATCTTTTAATACACTCACGCTTTCTATATCATTAGGATTTAAAAACAATGGATTGCCCTCTACACCGTCAATGAGCACAAGGGCACTGCCACCTTGCCCGATGGAGGTCATTCCTCTTACATTAAAGGCCGCGGATCGTGTAGGTTTACCATCCTCAAATGACAGGTTCAGATTAGGAATTGCCCCTTGAAGTGCCTGGGTCGTGTTAGACATGGAACGATTTTCAAATACTTCACTTCCAACCGATTCAACAGCTCCTGTAAGATTAACTTTCTTCTGTGTTCCATATCCCACTACCACTACATCTGTCAAATCAGCAACTGCCTGCTCCAATATTACTTCGAATACTGTTTGATTACCAACTTTTATAGTCTTTGTCTGGTAACCTATAAAAGAAAGAATCAATTCCACATTATTTGCGGAAGACACTGATAGCTGAAACCGTCCGTCAGCATCAGTAGTGGTTCCATTCTGTGTGCCTTTTATTAAAACACTCACTCCTTCCAGGGGTTCCTTCTTATCATTAGTCACCCTTCCTCTCAAAGTGATATCAACAGGTGGGGTTTGTATCTCCTTCAATGAATGCTCTACTGACGGGATATGCTTTGCCGCCAGTTTTATTACAATAATCTTTCCGATAACCTGGTAATCAAGAAACTGACCGTTGAGGCAGTGATCCAATACCTCCGGGATGGAAGCATCCTTCACATTGATATCAACCGGGTGGGAAGTTTTCAATATAGATTCATCCCAGATAAAAGAAAATCCTGTCTGCAGTTTTACCTGGTTGAACACCGTTTCTAATGGAGCATTTTTGAGCGTCAGAGTCACTTTTTGAGCAACCCCTTTAGCATTCACACAGAGGCTTACTGCGATTAATAATACTGTTAATTTCATTGCCAACAGCGTTTGGTTTGGTATCCGGGTCAGAATATACCCGGTATTACAAAGAGCTTTAAATTGCATAGTTTTGTTCGGTTTTTGGTTAATGAATAAGCGGTCTTACACGATTGTATTTATGGCATTAACCTAAACTTTCAGCCGGGGGCGGTAGTGACGCTCCCGGTTTTTATTTAGGTATTTTCTGCCTGTTACTGAATTATTATTTTACCATGATCAAATCCTGAATTTATTCCGTATTGTTCAAGCGCCTTAAGTACATCAGACAAACTAACATCACGGTTGATTGATCCTCCAAAGCTGACTTTTGGCACCCTGTTTTCATACACCACTTCCACATCATACCACCTTGCAATCTGACGCATGAGCGATGCAAGGTCAGTACCCTTCATCCTGAAATATCCGTCTTTCCAGGACATCACCTGTTCCAGGTCAACCTTGCGTGCAAGGTTTATTCCTTCCTGTTTTACAATGGCCTGTTCTCCGGGTTTTATTACGGCATGGTATTGTTGATTGGTTACCTGAACAGCACCCTGCAACAGGGTCACTCTGAGGTCAGATTCATCTTCGTATGCATTTACATTAAAATGAGTTCCCAATACTCTTATTGCAGTTTGCCCTTTATGAACAATAAATGGATTCACAGCATCGTGTGCCACTTCAAAGTATGCTTCACCCTCTACGGAAACATTTCTTTCCCTGCCGGTAAAAGAAACAGGATAGGTAACAGACGACCCTGAATTCAACCATACCCTGCTGCCATCGGTCAGCGTCATATCTATGACCCGGCTCCCACGGGGGTTGGAGAGGGTATTGTAGTTTACTTCGCTGGAGGATGCTTCTTTTCCTTTGTAAGCAATCTTGCCATCTGCTAACTTTATCAGTTTCACATTTCCTTGTGTTGTTAAGGATCCACTGGCGGCACTATCTAAATAAATCTTTTGCCCATTGGACAGCGTGATCATTGCACGGCTGGTTTCAGGTGCATGTATATCGTCGGAGTATGAAACCTGCACTGTTTCCTTTGGCTGTCGCCACTTGTTACCTAAAAAATAATAACCACTAATCCCCATCATTAGCAAGACAACTGAGGCAACCGCCAGGCGGCGCCATATTGACCCGGCTGACCTGGCAGGCATTTGATATAAGGGCGATTGCTTCTTCAGTATTTGCTGAAAAATAAGATCGGCTTCCTTATCAGGAATGTCTTTGTGGTAAGGTAAACTTTCGTACAGGTGATTAAAGGTTTGCGTTCTTTGGTTTTCCAGTGTTGGATCCAGCCAAAAATGAAATAGTTCAGTTTCTTCAGCGTCTGTCAATCTTTCGTACAGGTATTTCCGGAATAACTCTTCAAAGCGTTGCTCTTTCATAAATAGTTGCAAACTTTATTAATGGCTGTTTTAGACAATGAGTTGCCAGTCTACTTTAGACACCCGGAAATGTATCCGGGGGCCATCAGGTAAAAATAATTTCAGGATACATAAAAATATATCGCGAGCCATACCACATTATCCATCCGGCGTTCGAGGAAAATCCGAATGGAATGAAGCGCCAGCTTCATATATTTTTTTGAAGTCAGTACAGAAATATTGAGTTGCCCGGCAATAACTTCATGAGGTAAACCCTGTTTCCGGTGTAGTATATATACTTTCTGTTGCTGAGGCGGAAGCAATCTGACCGCAGTTTCCAGCAACTGCGAATATTCACGGTCGGCTACATCATTTTCAGTGAGACAATTATTGCTTTCATTAATTGTCAGATGAGTAAGTCCCAGTTTTTCCACTGCCTGTGCACGCAAATAATTAATGGCCGTATTACGGGCTATGGTGCGCAACCATGCATTAAAATAATTGATCTCACGCAATAGCTCACGCTTTTCCCAAACTTTTAAAAATACATCCTGTACCAGTTCCTGTGCAGGAATTTCTGATTTGGTAAGGAATAAGCCCAATGTGTATATTTTTTTGCGGTAATGGTCATACACTACCCGAAAAGCAGCTTCATCGCCTTCAGCTACCCGGTGCAACAGGTCTTTCTCATTATGGACGATAATCTCTTCCACAGCAGTTAAATGTTGAAGTTGAAAAGGATGAAATTATCAAAAAAATGAGTGTGGTACAAATTTTATCAGAGAGGCTTTGGAAAACCGGAGGTTATAGGTTGTCTGCTTAGGATAATTAAAGAAAATATCGTTTTAGCCAAAGCAGTGTTATGGATGAAAAAAAACTAATTATGCCATACATTCAAATCATCTTACCCCTTTTTATGATGAGGTTGATTGTGTCTTTACTAATTGACTTTAAAGAACTATAAGCCACATTATTTATAAGTTTCATTTGAGTATAATTTTTAATTATTGTTCTTCTTTATTAGCAGTAAAAATTGCAATGGTTCTAACCCTTTGTGTAATCCCAAAATCCCTATATGATTATTTAATGCATTATTGTTGACAACAACATAAGCGAATGTTTTTCTGTAGGGTGGGGGAGGTTAAGGATAAGTAGCCGGTATGAAAAACTGTCTTTAGTTTACAGTCTCTATATAGGAAAGAAGAAATTTATGAACAGAAGAATTTTAATAATGTATTTTCTGTGCTTCATATTGTCGGTAGCCTCAGCACAGGAACCTATTAATAAACTGGTTCCAGGGCAATGGTTTCAATCCTGGCTGCTTGGTGGTCCTGTTCCCCTGCAGGATCATGCATCACCCGAATTATCCCTGCAGCATTATCCCGGGTTTGAAAAAGATTATCTTTTACGATCGGGGGGTGAAACTAACCTGAAAATTAAAGCAGGGGATGTGGTGAAAATGAAGCAGAACTCCTTTCGATGGAAGTATATAAATAGCTCAGATTCCATTGTTGACCTGGTGACAAATATTTCTAAAATGTCACCTGCTGCAGCCTATGCATATTCGGAGGTGGAATGTTCTGAAGAAGGTATCTGGCTCGCTGCGCTTGGTACCAATGACGGTGGCAGTTTGTGGATTAACGGTGTGCAGGTATGGGATTATCAACCGGCAAGGGGTATTAAACCCGATGCAGACCTCATACCGGTCATCTTGAAAAAAGGGAAGAATACCATTTTACTGAAAGTGGAACAGCGTGGCAATATGTGGGGATTTTGCTTCCGGTTTCACCGGTTTTCGGCAGAAGATGCATTACAAAGGGGGAGCTTTTTTAAGATCGTTACTTCTGCTGCGGGGGAAAGCCAACTGATCTCAGATTTTTCAACAGATATTTTATCCAGATTACTAAAGCAGGTACAGGTTACCATTCGTAACAAACAGGACATTGTAGTACTTCGCGAAATAAGAGAAAAAGCATTTATGGGTTTGCTTGGTTTACCTGCAGCGGATTATAAACCACTGACGGCTGAGTTGGAACTTCAACTGAGATCCGGTGAGGTATTGACCCGGAAGATTGATTTTGTTTCAGGTAAACGCATCATATATACTTTATTCAGCCAGGGACAATCAAATTATCGAATTATACTTTCTGCCACTGCCTCTGCTTCAGAAAAATGGGCGGCAAAGGAGCTGCAACACTGGCTAAAAGAAGCCGGCGGTGCTGAACTTCCCATTACTGAACCAGGCAACGGTGATAACAAACCCGGAATAATGATTGGCTATCCGGGATTTTCGATTGCAGGAGAAAAAGAACCGGATAACAATGACGAATCATTCCGGTATTTTAATTTGGGTGACAACATTTATATCTATGGTGGCAAATCACGGGGAACGATGTATGGAGTCTTTTCTTTTTTAGAACGTGAATTAGGTTGTCGCTGGTACACACCAACGATTTCGGTTATCCCAAAACGTGAGGAACTAAAGTTTAGCTGGTTCGACCATGCTGAAAAACCCGGCGTGAGGGTTCGGAATGATTTTTATTTTGAGGCATTTGAACCTGTATGGGCTGCCCGCAATCGCATGAACGGCGCAATGTCTTATCGTAAACAACCTGGTGGGGTTGAGGCTTACTGGGCTGTTCATACTTTCTATCCGCTTATGCCGCCGGAAGAGTTTTACAAAAAACATCCTGAATACTACAGCCTGATTGACGGGAAGCGTATATATGAACGTGCGCAGCTTTGTTTGTCAAATCCGGATGTATTGCAAATAATAACGCAACGGATTAAGAAAAGAATGCGGGAAAGCCCTGAATACCTTATTTATGATGTGAGCCAGAATGATTGGGCTAATCCCTGTCAGTGCAATAACTGCCAGTCTATTGTAAAACGATATGGCGGTGAATCAGGGATCATTATCTGGTTTGTCAACCAGGTTGCGGATGCCGTGAAGCAGGAGTTTCCGGATAAATTCATCGGAACGCTCGCTTATCAATATACCCGTTCAGCTCCGCTGGATATTGTGCCGCACAATAATGTTGTAGTACGATTATGCAGCATTGAGTGTTGCGTGGCCCACGATTTTCATTGCTCAGCCAATCAGTCCTTTTTAACTGACCTTAAGAAATGGTCTGCTATTTCACCCCACCTGTATATATGGGACTATGTAGTCAACTTCGGACATTACCTGTTGCCTCTTCCTAATTTTGAAACACTACAGCCCAAAATCAACACCTTTCAGCAAAACAAGGCCATTGGCATTATGGAACAGGCGGCTTATCAAAGCCGTGGTGGCGAGTTTGCCGAACTGCGTTCTTATCTTATTTCCAAAATATTGTGGAACCTGAATTGCAATACGGATGAGGTAGTAAATGATTTTCTGTCGGGTTATTACGGCAGAGCCGGGGTGCCTATCCGTCGCTACTTTGATTTACTGCAGAGCCTGATAAAGCCAGATGTGCATTTTACGTATGGAATTAAACCCACGGATGAAATCTACACCGAAGATTTTATCCGGGAGGCGGAATCCATTTTCGCAGATGCCGAAAAGGTGGCAGATAATGATGAGATTTTACAGCGTGTTGAACTGGCAGGCTTGCCCATTTTATACCTGAAATGTATGCGTTCCCCCGTTTCTGCCAAACATGATGGCAGTTATGAAAAATTTTGCCGTATTGCAGAACGGGAAGGTATAACTCATTATAACGAAGAAGGCGAATCGTATCTCAAAGCATTTCACAGGGAGATGAATGCCGCACACTAAAATTTTTCTTCTGTCTAAAAGAGGCTTTCAGTTACCATCATATATCAAAGCCGGGTTTGGTGTCTGAACCGGATAAAATTCTTTCTGGAATGGCAGTCCGGGTTTCTATCTCCTATTGGTCAAAGCAAGAGACCCGGACGGGAAGAAAGCATTACATTTACTTCGGGTATTCATTCTTACGGTGTCGTAGCACAGCATATTTTTTAATTGGTATCGAATGGGAACCACTCATTTCCTAAAAATACGATTTGATGAAAGGTAGTCAACTGGTGCAGATATTCTGGATATTTGTTTTTTCTGTGGGTTATGCCCAGCAGGGTTCATTTGTTAGTGTCGAAAATCTTTCCTTTCTTGAAGGAATGACCTGCGATGTCCTGAATGCTACGCGTATCTATCCGGGACAATTTATTTCGAAGGATTTTGGTTCTAATAATACGGGAGGAACGCTGATCAGACCTGGCGGGAAAGACGCCTATCCTGCCTTTTGGATCCGCGACTATGCTATGTCGTTAGAAACTGGATTTGTTTCCAGGGAAGAGCAATTGCACATGTTGTTATTAACAGCATCTACTCAATGTGATCAAAGCTGGATAACACAGGGAGGCAGCCTGGTTCCTGCGGGTGCTATAGCCGATCATATACGCATTGACGATAGCAAACCAATTTATTTTCCCGGTACATACAGTTATGAAAAACAGGGTACATCAGCGTGGGGAACCTTACCACCCTATTGTGATCAGTTTTATTTTATTCACATGGCTTACTATTATGTAATACACTTTGGAGACAATAAAATATTATTGAAGAACGTGAATGGTACAAAATTAATTGATCGTTTAAAGTCAGCCTTTCATACTCCTCCTGTCAATGAGAAAAACCACATTGTGTGTGCCACTAATGCAATAAGAGGGGTTGATTTTGGATTCAGAGACGCACAAGTCATTACAGGAAATCTTTGTTTTCCCTCTATATTAAAGTACCGTGCTGCCAAAGAGTTATCCGAATTGCTGCAATTAGCAGAATATAATGATTCAAAAAAATACATGGAAATAGCCTTAAACATCAAGTTTTCATTGCCAAAAATGTTTATGGACAAACGGGGGATGCTGCTTGCTTCTACTGGTAAAAGCAGTCAGCCTGATGTGTGGTCAACTGCACTGGCGGTTTATTTAGGTATACTTGAAGGTGAAGATATGAAGAAGGCATCCCTTGTGCTGGCCAACGCATATCACGAGGGTACCTTAAGTAATAAGGGTAATATCAGGCATATCCTTACGACTGATGATTATAATGATAAAACAGCCTGGGAGATCTCTATGTCTGCTAAGAACAGATATCAGAATGGCGCCTACTGGGGAACACCCACCGGATGGGTATGCTATGCCATAAACCAGGTTGACCCGAAGTCCGCAAAAGCATTGGCGGATGAATTTATTGAAGACCTTAAAGCTAATGATTACAGAAAGGGAGGGGATTTTGGAGCACCCTACGAATGTTTTAATTCCTCTGATTACAGGCAGAATCCAATATACCTTACAACCGTTGCATGCCCTCTGATTGTATTTCGTAAGATGTCAAAATAGAGAACACAGGTGTATCGTTGTAGTCCTGGGATTTTTGAACTGCCAGTCTGGGTACTGTCTTTATACCTGCCCTTCATGCAGAGAATCAGGCAGGGGAAAGCGTTTGGCATCCGGTGTGTGGATGATATATTGGAAAGGGGCGGCATCGCCTACTGTTTCGGCAGTGCCCCCAAGTGTATTGTCGTTTAATGCGAGCATGCCTATGGCAAAATTCACCGCTTCGCTGGTATCTTAATATTCAATATCCAGCCTGGGCGATGTATTCTTATTCATCTTACCCCGGGCTTTGATTGGGGGTGGCGATGCTGTTCGCTCGTATTATGCCGGTATCTTTCTTTTGTATCCAGGGTTCCTGGGACTGCATGCCTGCATCATAAAAAAAGGAGTTAAGATTACCCTAATGCCAAACAATAGTTTAGGCTGGGAGATGTGGATATAACCCACATTAAATGCGTGAATGGAGCGATTATTTTTTACAGCATAATACCAATATTCCACTATCGAACTCACTTGGTTTCCAGGGTTGTGTACCAATTACATTTGGATGAGCATCAATAGCGGGATATTTATAGTAGGTGTGTGCAAATACAATCACTAGAGATGGGAAAATTCCAATTCCTGATATTAAAAATATGAGATTAAGTAGTGAAAGTGTTGAGCAAAAGAAACCGGATGTACCGGCCATGAAGGGATAGGTTTTTTTTTGCTGCATGCCTTTATCAAAGCAGCCAAACGAAAGACGCCCCATATACATATATGATGCAACCACCAGAAGCAGTATACTCCATTAGTGCAGAATCAATTGAATTAGGAAGTCCAACCGTGGAATTCCCTGATGTTAAGGCAGGGAAATGGATAAGTGGAGAAAGCTACTTTGCAGTCTTTGATGAATACTAAAAAATAATCACTTTTTTTTGTAGCCAGCCTTTTTTACAGCCAGCCATTTTTGCTAATGTCTTTCGCTTACTTTTCTGTTTTAATAAGATTTTGAAAGTATAAAAGTAAATAAAATAAAAAAATTTGGTTTGTAATAAAGATAAATTTAATTTTATAAATGAAACGAAAATTAATTTATTGATTAAACCTTTCGTATTGTTTTATTTGATTAAACCAAAATAATTTGTAAATGAAACGAAATTTTTTGATCCATTGTTTGATCTTCTTTGTTTTCGCCATGTTGGCAGAAACTAAGACGTTTGCCCAGTCCGCTTCTATAGCCGGTATTGTTAAAGATGTTGCCGGACAGCCATTGGAAGGCGTATCTGTTGTTGAGAAAGGAACAAATAATGGTACAGTAAGTAATACGAATGGAAGATATACAATTACAGTAAAACCCAATGCTGTTTTGGTGTTCAGCTTTTCGGGTTTCAAAGAACAGGAGGTAAAAGTTGGGAAGAGTTCAGTCGTAAATATTTCTCTGGAGGCTGGTGAAAACCAACTTTCGGAAGTGGTGGTAACGGCGTTGGGTATCAAGCGTGCTAAAAAATCGCTGGCCTATTCTACTCAAACAGTAGAAGGCAGTCAGCTTGCTGAAGTGCGTGAGGTAAATGTGGCCAATTCATTGAAAGGAAAAGTGGCAGGAGTGCATGTAAATCCTTCAGGCGGAGGACCGTCAGGTTCGGCTTATGTGGTAATCAGGGGAAGCAGTTCTTTAACCGGTACCAACCAGCCATTGTATGTAGTTGACGGTGTACCTATTGATAATGAGACTTTGGGAAGACCTTCTATATTCGGGGGGCAACGCGATTATGGAGACGGCATCGGTAATGTAAACCCTGATGATATTGAAAGTGTTACAGTATTAAAAGGCCCCGCTGCTGCTGCATTATATGGTTCCCGTGGCGCAAAAGGTGTTATACTGATCACTACTAAGAAAGGGAAATCAGGAAAGTTAAATGTAGATATCAATTCCAACGTGACTTTTGAAACATTGAATGTAACGCCCAGGTTCCAAAGCATATATGGAGGTGGCTATGATGATAGCTATGACTATTTCGACAATGCAGTTGTTGACGGGCAAACGGTTTCACAATGGCCGGAGTGGCTCAATGATGACTGGGGCGGAAAATATGACGGCAGGATGATCTCAATTGCATCATGGCCTGAGCTTGGCTTGATCCCCTATACATCCAAAGGTCAAGATAATTTTAAAAAGTTTTATCGTACCGGTTCTACGGTTACCAATACGGCAGGTGTATCCGGTGGATCGGAGAATGCAACCTTCCGTCTTTCACTTTCTGATATGCGTAATAACGGCATAGTGCCTAATAACAGCATGAACCGGCAGACGGTTAACTTGCTGGGCAGTTTCAGGGTTTCACCCAAGTTATCCGTAGAAGCTAAAGTGAACTATGTACGTCAGCACCTGGTTAATCCGCCGGAAACAGGTGGAAGTGGAACTTCCCCCATTGTTGCGCTGAACAGGATGCCTGCTTTTTTAGATCTGGACTGGCTGAAAAACTATAAAAGAGCAGACGGGTCGAGTATCAATTATAAATCTGGTCAACCGCGAAATCCCTACTGGCTCATAAATGAACTGCTGGCGGATGGAAGAAGAGACCGGGTAATAGGATATGTGCTGGCAAGGTATAACTTTACCGACTGGCTTACCCTGCAGGCAAGAAGCGGAACCGATTTTTACAATGATACCCGCTTTTCCAGGGTGGGAGTGGGCACTCCCGGACTTGTGGACGGAAGTGTAACCAATAATGAATACAGCATCAAAGAGGAAAACAGCGATGTATTACTAACTGCAACAGGCAAACTGTCGAAAGATTTCTCGGGTTCATTGTCGGTAGGGGCTAATCATTTGGATCACAGGACCAACTCGCTTGGTACGCAGGGTACCGGCTTTAATATTCCCGACCTTTACCATATCAGCAATGCTAAAAGAGTAACCGCATCGAATTATGCTACTCAAAAACAAATTAACTCCGCATATTTCGACGGACAGCTCGGGTACAAGAATTACCTGTTCCTCAATATTACCGGAAGAAATGACTGGTCTTCCACTCTCGGGAAAAACAACTACTCGTTTTTTTATCCTTCAACCAATCTGAGTTTTGTATTCACCGATGCATTAGAGCTTAATTCATCCTTGCTGTCTTATGGTAAATTACGGGCATCCTACGCACAGGCTGGCGCCGATGCGGATGTGTTCAGAACCAAGGCGGGATACTGGCTTTCCAGCTCCGGCTTTAATGGTCAGCCATATGCATATATATCAGATGAAATCCCGCTGGCAAACCTGAAAAATGAATTGACGAAATCGTATGAATTTGGAACAGAGTTAAGATTCTTTAAAAACCGGTTAGGGCTGGATTTTACATACTACAATGCTTCTACCATTAACCAGATACTGCCTGTTCAGGTTTCTGCTGCTACTGGATTTATTACTCGTATCATTAATGCCGGTGAGATCAAAAACAAGGGTATCGAAATATTTGTAAACGGTGCCCCGGTGGTTACAAAGAATTTCCGTTGGGATCTGACACTAAATTTTTCTCGGAATAAATCAAAGGTTGTATCTCTCGCCGATGGAATTGAAACACTTACGCTGCTGGATACCTACAACGGTGCGATTATTGAGGCACGTGTTGGCGAATCGTATGGAAATATTACGGGATTGCCATTTCTTAGAAATGAAAACGGTGATATTGTGCTCACCGAAGACGGTGGCTGGCAAAGAGGTAACGAGCCGGTGGTTTTTGGAAATGTTCAGCCCAATTGGTTGGGAGGTATTACAAACACCTTTAGCTATAAGGGGATTCAACTCAGTGTGTTGGTTGACGTTAGACAAGGAGGGCAGGTGTATTCCATGTCGAAATATAACCAGATGGCAAGTGGTACCGGTAAGTTTACAGAGAACAGGGATAATCTTATTGCAGAGGGTGTGATCCTGCAACCCGATGGCAAATATATAAAAAGTGACAAGGTATTACTGGCTCAGGATTATTATGCATCACAGGGACCATGGACAGATATAGGCGAAACCTGTGTAATAGATGCGGATTATGTGGCATTGCGGGAAGCCAGCATCAGTTATAACCTCGGTCAGGCATCACTGCTTAAAAAGAGCATTTTAAAATCAGCCAAGTTATCCTTAGTAGCAAGGAACCTGTTTTACCTGTACCGGGATCCTCAGTTTAAAGCCATGGGGGTAAGTCCTGAAACGGCATTCAATACCACCACTGCCGCGCAGGGAGTTGAAATGCTTAGTGTGCCGACTACGCGAAGCCTGGGCCTTAACCTCTCCTTTTCATTTTAATCAACTGCCAAACGAATTCAATATGAAGTACATTCAATTTTTTACAGCATCCTGTCTTCTTTTGTTCAGTCTTGGCTGTACAAAGGACTTTGACAAAATGAACACAAGCCCGGTGATGGTAACAAAGGATGTTATTAAGCCTTCCATGCTTTTTACCGGAGTATTGAAAAGTTCTATCTTTTCGAGTTATGAAAACACAATTTTTAAAGAATATGCCAACTATTTTGCCAGTGGATCTTCAGGCATTATTTTCCAGAATCAGGACTGGGGCACTCCTTTTTCAAATTACCAGGGCAATCTAATTAATATTGCCGAAGTGGTACGATTAACTGCGGATAAGCCTGAACTGGTACATCAGCATGCGATAGGCAGGATTTGGAAGGTCTGGTTATTTCAACAGTTGACAGACGCCTATGGTGATCTTCCTTATTCTGAAGCTTTGCTCGACGTGGAGAATGTAATTAATCAGCCAAAGTATGATACCCAGGAAGATATCTATAAGGATATGTTGAATGAATTGAAAGAGGCCAGCGCCGAACTGAACGATCACAGCAATCAGTTGTCTTTTGGAGATGCGGATATTTTGTTTAAGGGTGATACGGACAACTGGAAACGGTTTGCCAATTCATTAAGATTGCGGCTTGCCATACGTATCAGATATGCAAATAAAGATCTGGCGCAGCAACATATCAGTGAAGTGATCAGCAGCCCGCTTATTGATGATAATATGCAGAATGCATTTCTGACAACGATTGACGGTACAGATATCAGCAACAGAAATCCGTTATACAATGACTATATCAACAGCAACGGATACCCGGTGTGGGTAGGGTTTACGGTTACGCAGGAACTTTTAAAAAGGAATGATCCAAGGTTACCGGTATATGCCAGCCTCCCTTCAGCTGATATGACTGAGTATAGAGGAAGACCAGTGGCTTTGGACGGAAGTCAGACGACAAGATATAATCTTGAAACTACTGCGAGATTGCCAATGTTTTTTATGGCTGCAGCACATCCCATTATTGTAATGAATGCTGCAGAGGTATATTTTCTGAGAGCTGAAGCAGCATTGGCAGGATTGTCGGGCGAAAATGCAGAGCAAATGTATCGTAACGGGATAATGGAATCCCTCGAGCAATATGGAATTTCAAATGCTGATGTCAATGATTATATGGCATCATCTGCTGCGAGCATTGCCATCGGAACCGAAGAAGAAAAACTAGAAAATATTATTGTACAAAAATACCTGGCCATCTATCATCAGAGTACTGAAGCATGGGCAGAATTTCGCCGAACCGGATATCCCAGGATATGGACAGGCGGAACCCTTGGCAGTACCAATGGCAATATACCGCGCCGGTTAACCTATCCCTCATCCGAATATTCAAGAAATAATGCCAATGTTGCAGTAGCCGTTTCCCGACTGAATGGCGGCGACAAAATGATGAGCCGTATGTGGTGGGATGCCAAACCCGGCTTACCATACCTGCATCCTAAGCAGGGACAGTTTCCGCCGGAAATATATTAACGCTTTTCTCTGATTGCGGAAGGGTCATTATGTGAAAAAAAGCATGATGACCCTTTTTATTGCTGAAGTTTAAAACAATGCGAATACAATAAGAATGCACAGGAAATTTTAAGTATGTTGATTTTTATTTTGAGAACAACAAATAATATTCACCTGCAACACAACTATATTAAATCTTTCTTTTGCTAGTTTGCTTTGCAAATTTGCCAGCCCGGAAGCAGATGCCATCTAAAATTGAACAGCCTGTTTGTGTACATCTGTGGTTTGGCATGCTATTTAAATTTTGATGAGATGATATGAGA
>JAFDXG010000017.1 GCA_018268105.1 Bacteroidota bacterium
ACAGTAAAACCTATGGTTGGCCCAAACTCTATTATCCTTGCTTTAATGGCAAGTGGTATGAATGGTCAGCATTTTTGTTTTAATGGTTATTTACCGGTAGATAATGCCGGGCGTATAAAAACAATTAAGCGACTTGAGGCAGAAGTAATTAAAAATAATTGCACCCAGATATTTATTGAAACGCCTTACCGCAACATCCAGTTGATTGATGCTATAGTACAGACCTGTCAGCCAGCCACCAGGCTTTGTATTGCAGCATCTATTACCTCTCCTGTTGAGTTTATTAAAACAAAAACCATAGGTGAATGGAAAAAATCAAAACCGGATATTCATAAAAAACCGGCAATTTTTTTATTAGGAAGCTGATTGTGTTTCAAGTATTAAGACTCACTGCTCACATTTGACGGTTCACTGTACTATCTTACTATATTGCCATTACCCGGGTCCTTCATGGCTACAATACTATCCACAATATATCTTTTAAATCCGCGCCAGGGCAGTGCTCCATTATATTCCTTATAATAAAGGTCAAACACTTTGCCGGAGTTTTCCATCAGTTGTTTGGCAACTTTTTCATTTACCACAGAAAATTCAAAATCATACGACTGAATAGTGTTTGGGGATAAAGAACGTATCCCCGATTGAATAAGCTTTCCCTCATAAGTTTTAAACAGGTACCCCTTTTTTACACAATAGTTCAGTTCCCCCGTTTTTACTCCTTCACCTAATACAAAATAAAATTTAAAATAGATAAATATGCCAAGGGCAAGTACCAAGATCAGTAAAAATATCCGGAAGAACTTACGCATAGAATTGTTTTAATTTTCAAATTAACTTAATGTTACGAAATTATGCCAGCTAATTTTATCCTCAAAATCATGATACAACAGACCAGTTCATCATACCCCATTTAGAATAACTATCTTCGCAAAGCTGATTAAACAAAAAAAAATTATGAATATTGGTATCGTTTGTTACCCCACTTTTGGCGGCAGTGGCGTATTGGCAACGGAGTTAGGGATGGCCTTAGCAGACAAAAACCATACGGTTCACTTTATCACCTACCGGCAACCGGTAAGGCTCAACGGCTTTCGGGCAAATATTTTTTATCATGAAGTGCGCGTTCCCACTTATCCTTTGTTCGAGTATCCGCCGTATGAATCTGCACTGGCAAGCACGCTGGTAGACGTGGTGAAGAATAACAAAATTGATCTGCTGCATGTGCATTATGCCATTCCCCATGCTTCGGCTGCCTATATGGCAAAGCAAATATTGGAGAAAGAAGGAAGGTATGTACCTGTAATCACCACCCTGCATGGAACAGACATCACGCTTGTGGGGCGTGATAAAACCTATGCGCCGGTGGTGGCTTTTTCTATCAACCAGAGCGATGCCATCACCGCGGTTTCTGAAAATCTTAGAGAGGAAACTTACAAAACATTCAGTATAGAAAAAGATATTCAGGTCATTTACAATTTTGTTGATGTAAAGCGCTTCAACAGAAAACCGATTGACGCTTTCAGAAAAGTAATAGCACCCGACAATGAACGGATTGTGTTGCATGCTTCCAACTTCAGAAAAATAAAGAGGGTGCAGGATGTAATATATATATTTAAGAAATTGAATGAAACCATCCCGTCCAAGCTATTGTTTGTGGGTGATGGTCCCGAAAGATCAATGGCAGAAGAACTTTGCAGGGAACTTAGTTTGTGTGATGAAATACGTTTTGTGGGGAAGCAACAGGATATGGAGGAAATATTTGCGATTGCTGATCTTTTTCTTTTACCTTCTGAGTATGAAAGCTTTGGGCTTTCTGCGCTGGAAGCCATGGCCGGCGGAGCTCCTGTGGTGGCCACCAATGTAGGCGGACTGCCAGAGATAGTAAAGCCTGGTGAAAACGGGTATATGGGCAAAGTAGGTGATGTGGATCAGATGGCAGGATATGCCATAGAAATATTAAAAGATGAAACCACATTGATGAAGTTTAGAGAAAATGCCAAAAAACAGGCACAAAGTTTTGATATCAGCCGCATAGTGCCGCAATATGAAAAACTGTATGAGCAGCTATATAAAAATTATTGCAAATCGGTGTGTAACCCGGCATAATGATATGCCTGTGTGGAGGGGCTGCAAAAGCTGCCTGGTGATATGCAGTTGAAAGGAGCGTCGCCACTAATGTAACATAGCAGTACGATAGCCGGTACCCAAAATATTCCTGCTGCAACGATTAAAATTTAATTGACCCGCAATTTTCCCTATATCATTGATCATGACTATAATAGATACCCATTGTCATTTATATGCATCCGAATTTGAAAATGACATTGATGCTGTAATAGAGCGTGCCCGGCAAAATGGGGTACAAAAATTTTATCTGCCTAATATTGACAGCAGTTCCATAGCCGGGATGCTGAACTTAGAGCATAAATATCCGGGTATATGTTTCCCCATGATGGGGCTTCATCCCTGCGATGTAAAGGAGAATTATAAAGAAGAACTGGCTATTGTAGAAGAATGGCTGACCAAAAGGAAATTTGCAGCAATCGGTGAAATAGGGTTAGATTTTTACTGGGATAAGACATACGCTGCCCGGCAATATGAAGCATTTCGTTGCCAGGTGGAATGGGCCAAAACCTATGGTTTGCCAATTGTAATACATAGCCGCGAAGCAATGCAACAATGTATAGAAGTAGTCTCAGAACATAAGACAGAAAAGTTACGCGGGATTTTTCATTGCTTTGGCGGCACACTGGAAGAAGCAGAGAAAATTATAGCTCTCGGTTTTTATTTGGGTATTGGAGGCGTGCTTACTTATAAAAAATCGGGGCTGAAGGAAGTATTGAAACATATAGATATAAAGCATATCGTTCTTGAAACAGATGCACCTTATCTTACCCCGGTTCCCTTCAGGGGTAAACGCAATGAAAGTGCTTATCTAAAATATATAGTTGATACGCTTGCTGCGGTAAAAGAGCTTTCACCAGAAGAAATTGCAGCTATAACTACGGCAAATGCTAATTTAGTATTTCAACAAATGGGCTAAGTATGTCTTTTCCCAGGGCTTCGGATTCGGCAAAACTATTGATTATTTATACGGGTGGCACCATTGGAATGGTGTATGACGATGCCACCGGGGTGCTTATTCCAATGGGATTCAAAGAGATCAAATACCATATCCCCGAAATTGCCAGGCTGGGATGTGAGTTTGACATGCATGCTTTCAATCCGCCGATAGATTCTTCCAATATGTCGCCTGATATATGGATTCAACTTGCACAACTGATACATGGCCACTACCATAACTACGACGGATTTGTGATCCTTCATGGTTCCGACACTATGGCATTTACGGCTTCGGCGCTTAGCTTTATGTTTGAAAACCTTTCAAAGCCGGTAATACTCACCGGCTCACAGTTACCTATAGGCGAAATAAGGACTGATGCCAAAGAGAATATCATCACTACAATGGAAATTGCCGGGGCAAAGAAAAACGGGGAAGCCATGGTGCCCGAAGTATGCATTTACTTCGATTATTATCTTTTTCGGGGCAACCGCACCAAAAAAAACAATACGGAGAAATTTGATGCATTTTATTCTTTGAATTTTCCGCCACTAGCCGAAGCCGGTATTGATATACAATATAATGATGCAAATATCATTAAGCCGGCTGCCCCGTCTTTTAGTATCAATACAAAATTGAATACAGATATTGCCGTTTTGAAATTGTTTCCCGGTATTGCCATCAATACAGTGGAAGCAGTATTGCATACACCCAGGCTTAAAGCGGTAATTATGGAAACCTTTGGCAACGGAAACGCCATCACCGCACCCTGGTTTATTAATTGTCTTCGAAAAGTAATTGATGATGGAATAATTGTCCTGGACAGGACTCAATGTGATGGCGGCTCGGTAGAGTTGGGAAGGTATGAAACAAGTGCCTATCTTAAAGCAATAGGGGTTACTAACGGAAATGACATGACTTTTGAGGCAGCGGTAACCAAACTGATGTGGCTTTTGGGTCAGGGGTACCCAGTCGAAAAAACAAGGATATTGCTTGAAACCCCGCTAAGAGGGGAACTTACAGAAAAATAAATCATATCTTCCTTTACCATTGAACGAATAATATTACTTTTGCAGTCCTTTAAAAGGAGACGTGTCCGAGTGGTTGAAGGAGCACGCCTGGAAAGTGTGTATACGGGAAACTGTATCGCGAGTTCGAATCTCGCCGTCTCCGCTTTAATTATAAAAGGATGCGTATTAAGGAATACTGTATTAATACGGTATACTGAAAAGATAAATAAATTTTTTATTTAAGCGATCAGTTCTCCTTCCCACAATTGTTGCAAAAAAAATTGCCATGGCAATATCCTAATTCCCTTGTGCAAGCGTGGTAAAGGTTCGGTACATACAAGTATGGCCTGCTTAACCTTGTATTCTTCCATAAATGCATATAACCCCCTTAAGTGTTTTTCACTAATTTTATCGCTTGCCTTTACTTCTATTGCTACCTGGTGTTGACCTAAAATAAAATCTACCTCCAACTGCGATGCAGTACGCCAGTAACTAATCATATAGTCCAGTCCGGAATAACGACTGTGTGCATATAATTCCTGATAAATAAAATGTTCAAAGGCATTGCCTATGACTTCACTCTTAAATTCAATCCTGCTTCGGTTTAACAAGTAGTTGACCATCCCCACATCAAAAAAATAAAATTTTGGAGCCAGTATAACTCTGCGTTTGGGCTTTTTTTGATACACTGGTACAAAACGACCTATTAATGTATCTTCCAAAATTTGAAAATATTCTTTAATCGTGGGTGCACTTACGTCACAATCGGTAGCTATGTTAGCATAATTAATCATTTCACCATTGCTGAATGCCGCTGCTTCCAAAAACCTGGCAAACACATTGACATTGCGAATCCTGGCTTCATTTACAATTTCATCTTTCAGATAATTGCCGATGTAAGCGGCAATCAGCCTTTTGGGCTTTGCAGACAGATAATGGCGTGGCAAAAGCCCATGGTTGAGAGCTTTCAACAAATCAAAATCCGGGATCTCTGCACTTACCAATGGATACAACTCATATCGTAAAGCCCTTCCGCCTAACAAATTTGTCCCAGAACGGATGATTTTTCTGGGGCTTGAACCACTCATAATAAATCTTGATTGGGTATTGGTAATCAACCAGTGTATTTCATTTAACAGTTCGGGAATACGCTGTATTTCGTCAATAACAACTGTTTTAGTACCCGGAGTTGCCAATATGATTTCTCGTAGAATTGTGGGGTTGCGCAATAAGCGCTCATACACGTCTGCAAGTAATAAATCAAACTATAGAACGTCAGGGAAGTTAGCTTTTAACAGGGTACTTTTGCCTGTTTGCCTTGCTCCCCATAAAAATAAACTTTCAGTTTCTGAATCAGCTAATGTCTGCTTTCTTTGTAACATGATAATATAAAACTACACTTTATTTTATCATGATATTACAAAGTATTATTTTATTTTAAAATATAGTTTCCATTATTTACTACTTACGCTATTAAAAAAACTGACAGTATTCAAATTGTAGTAAGATTGCTAAAGAAGAAATATTTTCATTGAAAAGAGGCTATTACCAAACATAAAATATTTCTTTTTCAAAACCCCGATCTTTCACTTAAATTGCCGGAATAAGCTTATCATTAAATCTATTCCTGCATGCAACATTCAAGAAGAAATTTTATAAAGAAAAGTACATTGGCTCTGGCGGGCGCCACAATATTTTCCCGTGATATTTTTGCCTTTACTCCCCCCGGCGAACTATTGGGTGTGCAACTTTATAGTATAAGAGAGGATATGAAAACCGATCCTCTTGGCAGTCTTAAAAAAGTAGCTGCAATGGGTTATAAAAATGTGGAACATGCCAATTATTTTGCCCGAAAATTTTATGGATATGAAGCAAAGGAGTTTAGAAAAATATTGGATGACCTGGGTTTGAAAATGCCGAGCGGTCATACAGTAATGCGCCCCCAGCACTGGGATGCCACTACTCATGATTTTACAGACGAATGGAAAATGACTATTGAAGATGCAGCAACAGTTGGTCAGCAGTTTGTGATCAGCCCCTGGCTCGATGAGAGCCTGCGCTCCACTTATGACGATATGAGAAGTTATATGGATGTGTTTAACAAATGCGGGGAATTATGTAAAAAATCAGGAATGAAATTTGGCTACCACAACCATCATTTTGAATTTAACACCACACTTGACGGAGTAACTGTTTTTGATATCATTCTTCAGCACACAGATCCCGCACTTGTGGCGCAGCAACTGGATATTGGTAATATGTTTAACGCAGGTGCTAAAGCGCTGGATATAATGAAAAAATATCCCGGAAGATTTGAATCTATGCATGTGAAAGATGAAATAAAATCTGCTGCAGGGCATGATCCTTACGAAAGTACCATCCTCGGTAAGGGATTAATTCCCGTTAAGGAAGTAATTGACCTGGGCAGAAAATCAGGAACCAAACATTTTATCATTGAACAGGAATCCTACCAGGGAAAAACACCCATGGATAGTATTAAAGAAGATTTGAGAATAATGAAAAAATGGGGGTATTAAAATATTTCCGGTGACGGATATTTCAATCAGGACTTAGTGTTTTTCCAATAGCGGTATCCTATGTATCCTACCACTGCAAAAGGGGTAAAAGCTAAATATAAGATTCCGGCATTTAGTCCTTTTGCAGGTCCCTCTCCCATTTGCTGGGCAGTTTTAGTGCAAATTGAACATTGAGCTACTGCTGTACCTGACTGCAAAGCAAAAAGCATTATACATGCTACTAATATTAACTTTACCGGTTTCATACATTGCGAAGATACATTATTTACATTGAGAATGCCAGGTTACTGTTTTTGGGAATTGTAAAATATATTGAAGAATGAAAATTGCTTTAGCACAGCAGAACTACCATATAGGGAATTTTGAAAGTAACACGGTAAAGATTATCAATGCCATCCGGGAAGCGAGAAACCTTGGTGCGGAACTGGTGGTTTTTTCTGAGCTATCGGTTTGCGGATATCCCCCCAGGGATTTTTTGGAATTTGAAGACTTTATAGGTAAATGTTATGAAGCCGTTGAATTAATAAAGCAGGAAACAGATGGTATAGGTGTAATAATAGGCGCCCCGCAACGGAATACCGATCCGCTTGGCAAAGACTTGTTTAATACCGCCTGGCTTCTCTATAACCGGGAAGTGGCGGGTGTGGCACATAAGACTTTGCTCCCTACTTATGATGTATTTGATGAATACCGGTATTTTGAACCGGGCTTTGCATGGAATGTTATCCCTTTCAAAAACCATCGCATTGCCCTCACAATATGTGAGGATATATGGAACCTTGGGGACAACCCTTTATACCGTATATGTCCGATGGATATGCTGGCCCGGCAGCAGCCGGATGTGATGATCAACATTTCTGCTTCCCCTTTCGATTACGATCACGACGAAGACAGGAAAGAAATAGTGAGGGCCAATGTGCTGAAATACAATTTACCCATACTGTATTGTAATGCTGTCGGTTCGCAAACGGAGATTGTGTTTGACGGTGGCAGCCTGGTGTACGATGCAGAGGGCAACCTTATTAAAGAATTACCCTATTTTGAAGAATCACTGACAATTGTAGATATTACAACAGGTAAAGCAGCTACAGTAACCCCGTCAGCACCGGCAAATCAGCCCGATTTAGTTTCGGGTAAGGCAGACGGTGAGATGCGGGTATCGCGGGTAAAAGACCCTGAAAAAATTATTGATTTTCTTACTGCAACGAATAATATCCATCAGATACATGAGGCATTAATTCTTGGAATAAGAGATTATTTTTCTAAAATGGGCTTTACCAAAGCCATTATAGGCAGTAGCGGCGGTATTGACAGTGCGGTATCACTTGCATTGGCCTGCAAAGCTCTTGGCAAAGAAAATGTCAGGGCTGTCTTAATGCCGTCCCCATTCTCTTCGGGGCACTCCGTAGACGATGCTGAACAATTGAGCAAAAACCTGGATAATCCTTATACCATTATCCCAATCAAAAATATTTACGAAACTTTTCTGGAAACTTTAAAACCGGTCTTCAGCGATCTGCCATTTGGTATAGCCGAAGAAAATATACAAAGCCGGTCGAGAGGTAACCTGCTTATGGCTATTGCCAACAAATTCGGATATATACTGCTTAACACTTCCAATAAGAGTGAGCTTGCAACAGGTTATGGAACTTTGTATGGCGATATGGCCGGGGGCCTTAGCGTATTAGGTGACGTATACAAGATGCAGGTATATGCTCTGGCAAAATATATTAACCGGGAAAAAGAAATTATACCTCAACATATCATTACTAAAGCGCCATCGGCAGAACTTCGTCCCAATCAGAAAGACAGTGACAGCCTGCCGGAATATGAAATACTCGACAAGGTTTTGTACCAGTATATCGAAAGGAGGCAGGGTCCTCGTGAAATTATTGCCATGGGAATAGAACCTGCACTAGTGAAAAGAATATTAAAACTTGTAAATGTTAATGAATATAAGAGAAACCAGTTTTGCCCGATTATACGGGTTAGTGCCAAAGCCTTTGGCGTAGGAAGAAGGGTGCCGATAGTAGGCAAGTATTTAAGCTAAAATCAAAACTATGTGTGGTATCGCCGGGATAGTATCGCAAAACCCTTCACAAATACATATCAACCGCCTCAAAACAATGAGTGATTCCATTGTGCACCGGGGCCCCGATGGGGAGGGTTTCTGGATTAATCCTTCAAATAATGTTGGCTTTGCACACCGGCGGCTTTCCATAATTGACCTTAGTACTGCTGCTGCGCAGCCCATGCATTTAGTAACAGCCGACTCCACTCCACGATACACAATTACTTATAATGGGGAGATATACAACTACCTCGAAATAAGAGATAATCTTTTATCAAAGGGTTACACTTTTAAAAATCGCTGTGATACAGAAGTCGTTCTTGCAGCGTATGATTATTATAAAAAAGAATGCCTGCAATATTTTGACGGCATGTTTGCATTTGCTATCTGGGATGAAGCGGAGCAGACGTTATTCATAGCAAGAGACCGGTTTGGTGAAAAACCATTTTACTATACTATTGATAATGCCACAGCTACATTTCTTTTTGCGAGTGAAATAAAAGCGATTTGGGCGGCAGGAATAGAAAAAATCCCCGACAAACAATCTCTTTTGTATTACCTGGGTGCTGGCTTAATGCAATTTCCGGCTGAGAAAGAAAAGACTTTTTATAATAATATCTGGTCGCTGCCGCCGGCACATTATGTACAATGGAGGATTTCTGAAAAACAATTTTCGGTAAATCGCTACTGGGATATCCATCAAAGACAAATAGCAATAAGTGCTAAGCATGCAACAGAGCAGTTTCGTTCACTTTTTTTTACTTCGGTAAAAAGAAGGCTCCGCAGTGATGTACGTATAGGCACCAGCTTAAGCGGCGGGCTTGACAGTTCTGCTATCGTTGCAGTTATTAATAATCTTATTACCAGTGAGAATTATAAAAGTTTTTCTGCTGTTTTCCCGGGATTTGAGAAAGACGAATCCGCACAAATTGAAGAAATCGCTACAGCTTTCGGACTTGATGACTATACCATTACTCCCGCAGCGGCAATGATGATTACTGAATTTGACAAGCTTTGTTATCATCATGAACAACCCTTTGGTTCTTCGGGTATTTATGCGCAGTTTGAAGTTTGTAAACTCGCAGCTAACCACGCTACAAAGGTGCTGCTCGACGGGCAGGGTGCTGATGAAATTCTGGGGGGATATACCAGGTATATCCACTGGTATTTGCAGGGACTGGTGGCAAAACGAAAATTCGCATTATTTACCAGAGAAAAAAACGCCCTGGAAAAAAATAACATGGCATTTCGATGGGGGTACAAAAACTATCTTGCCGCATTTACCCCGGCTTCAACTGCAATTGCTTTAAAGCGACGGGCAGAAAATTATATACTTTCCAATACAGAGTTGAACCCCGAATTTATCCGTGCTTATTTTGAGCGGGATAAAATATATAAACCTAACGTAAGCAGCATAAATGATATCCTGTATTATGATGTAATGGAGTCGGGGCTTGAAGAATTATTGCGTTATGCAGATCGCAACTCTATGGCACATGGTATAGAAATGAGATTACCCTATCTCAATCATGAGTTGGTTGAGTTTGCTTTTTCGTTGCCTGCAGAGTATAAAATTCACCAGGGATATACAAAATGGATATTGCGGGAAAGTGTAAAATATATTATTCCATCTTCCATTGCCTGGCGGAAAGATAAGATTGGCTACGAACCACCTCAGGAGCTATGGATGAAAAATCCTTCCTTTGAAGAGAAGATTATTAATGCAAGGAAGAAACTTGCTGAATCGGGTATTCTCAAAAAAAACATGACAGTTATTCCTGTTCGTCCTTCTGCTGCTTATTCGAGGAACAATTATGACTGGAGATACCTGGTAGCAGCGGCATTTATATAACCATTCAACGACAACAATGGGGCTAATATGTATTGTCGCCCCATTGCTCATCGCTTTTTTTGTGGCTTACTAACTAAACTTATAATTGCTGCTTTTTGAACTTTTCGTATAACAGGTGGTCGCCATAACCATCAAACTTTATGGTGTACCAATATTTGTCATCTTCCATTTTTACAAAATAGGCAATATCCTCTCCACTGGTTATTTCTGTTACTCCAAAAAGTGTCTTGTTTTTATAATTTGATTTTATTATCCTCATAATATTCATTGGCAATAATTCAGGCTGATAAAACCGCATGGAATGTGTGATCACCCCATTCATGTCGTAGTACACAATATACCTAACATCCTTCTGGATAAATCGTACAGAGTAATTATCTTCATTTTCCTGCCAGCTTACCTGCCTGGCCTCTGTAAAAGTTTCATGAAATATCTTGAGTACTTTTTCGCTTACTTCGGCAGGATCGTTTGCAAATACACCTGTTGCTGCCAGCGCCAAAACTGAAAACATAAATATCTTTTTCATAACAACACCATTTAATAATTATAGAGATAAAATTGATTAACGATCTAAAAGTATATTGTTATTTATCTCTATAAAATGAAACTATGCAGATGGATGAATCATGATAAGATAAATACAGAGAAGCGTTTTTATTTTTTCAGCAGATTATATCACCTTAAAGGCAGAAACCGCTACAGTATTGCATTACAGAAGTTATTTATCAATGTTACGTAAAGGGGGTTAAGTTTCTGTTAAACTGGAATTTTGGAAAACAACTCGATAAGTTGAAACTCGGCGCAAATATGCATCTTTGCATTTCTTATGATACCCTAATTGAAGTGAACAAAAACAATTACAGATGAAACCGGCTACAAAATTTATTCATGCGGGTGTACACCCCGATCCTTCCACAGGAGCTATTATGACACCAATATACCAGACCTCCACTTTTGTGCAGGAAGGCCCAGGCAAACATAAAGGCTATGAATATGCCCGTACCCAAAATCCCACACGTACTCAATTGCAGGATGCACTGGCTGCGGCCGAAAATGGTAAATACGGGATCAGTTTTGGCAGCGGACTTGCTGCTACTGATACCCTGCTGAAATTGTTTAAACCAGGCGATGAAATTATTTGTACAAACGATTTGTACGGAGGCACTTACAGACTAATGAAAAAAATATGGGAGCCTTTTGGATTAAAATTTCACTTTATTGATATGAGCAATGCAGACAATATCACTGCTGCGCTTACTCCCGCTACTAAAATGATTTGGCTGGAAACACCGACTAACCCATTGATGCGTATTATTGATATCAGCGCTTGTGCGGAAATTGCAGGAAATGCAAATGCAATGCTGGCAGTGGATAATACTTTTGCCTCACCCTTTTTGCAAAACCCTCTTGATCTGGGAGCTGATGTGGTAATGCACTCTGCCACTAAATATATAGGGGGTCACAGTGATGTGGTACATGGCTGTTTAATCACCAATAATAAAGAAGTTGCTGATCAGTTGTACTTTTTGCAAAATGCCTGTGGCGCTGTTCCCGGTCCGCAAGACTGCTTCCTGTTGCTTCGCGGGTTAAAGACCCTTCATGTACGTATGCAAAGGCATTGCGAGAATGGTGAAAAAATAGCGCATTTCCTGCGTCAGCATCCAAAAGTTGCTAAGGTACACTGGTGCGGTTTTCAGGATCATCCTAATCATCATATTGCAAAAACACAAATGAAAGATTTTGGCGGAATGATGAGCTTTGAATTGAAAGATGACACTGTAACAGCAGCTAATAAAGTACTGTCTTCTACACATATTTTTGCCTGTGCTGAATCGTTAGGTGGCGTAGAATCACTGATTGGACATCCGGCAAGTATGACTCATGCATCTATTCCCCGTGAAGAACGGATTGCAAACGGATTAACTGATTCATTAATTCGCCTGAGTGTAGGTATTGAGGATGCAGAAGACCTGATCGGAGACCTTAATCAGGCACTCGGCTAAAGGAACTATGAATGACATTAACACACTGAAGAATTTCCTCGACGGGAAAGTTGAAGAATATAATCAGCCTTCATTTTTGGATAAAGATCCTATTAGTATTCCCCACAGGTTTACAGCCAAACAGGATATAGAGATAGCTGGTTTTTTTGCGGCTATACTGGCCTGGGGCAACCGTACTACAATTATTAAAAAATGTACGGAACTTATGGATTTAATGGATAATGCACCTTATTCCTTTTGTAAATCACCATCCGCATCCTCACTAAAAAAAATAATGCATTTCAAACACCGCACGTTTAACGGTACTGATATACTTTATTTTATAGAATTTTTACGATATCACTATTCATCACATACCTCTCTGGAAGGTGCATTCACCGATGGATTTAACAGAGAAGAAAAAACGGTTGAAAATGCCCTTGCATATTTTCACGAATATTTTTTCTCCCTTCCCGATTCGCCGGAGCGAACACGAAAACATATAGCTACCCCCCTGAAGATGTCTACCTGCAAACGGATTAACATGTTTCTGCGATGGATGGTGCGTAATGACAAAACAGGTGTAGATTTTGGGCTTTGGCAAAATATTTTACCTGCGCAGTTAATATGCCCGGTGGATGTGCATGTAGCACGGGTAGCCAAAAAGCTGAAACTGATAAAAAGAAAACAAACCGACTGGCTAACCGCGGTGGAACTTACTGAATGTTTGCAAAAATTTGATCCCCTTGATCCGGTGAAATATGATTTTGCATTATTCGGATTGGGAGTAACAGAAAAATTTTGACATGGACGATAAAGCTGAAGTTATACAGTCACTATCACAATTGATTGAATTGCCGGTTGCAAAGCAAAACAACTGGGCGGAGTTTGAACTTTCACTCCGGGATAAGATCAATGATCTTATTCAATACGATTTCCAGAAATTAGTGGAGTGCCTGTACCGTATTGATATAGACGAATCAAAATTAAAAGGGTTATTGAAAAAACAGGAACATGAAGACGCTGCTATAATTATCAGCCGGTTAATTATTGAACGGCAGCTTCAAAAAGTCAGGGACCGGAAAAAATACGGGAATACCGGTGGGCTTAGTGATGAAGAAAAGTGGTAATGTTTATTTTGAGTGTAATAATACTCATCCAGGTCATAATAATCACTACAATCCAACCCGTCATTCTCATCCAGAGCGGGTGATAATATTCACCCATAATAGTACGGCGTGAAGCCGCAATCAATATAACAGCCAGCGATACCGGAAGTATAATACCATTAAAAGCCCCAGCAATTATAAGCAGCGTTACCGGGTTTCCCGCAAATCCGAAGATTACAGCAGAAACAAGGATAAAGATTGTGATGACTATTTTTTCATTCTTTCTTATAAAAGGATGTAAGGTTTTCCAGAAAGAAACTGATGTATAACTGGCTCCTATAACCGAAGTAATGGCTGCACTCCACAATACTATTCCAAAAAAAATATGTCCGGGCTTTCCTGCAGCCAGATGAAATACTTCTCCTGCAGGGTTTTCGTTGCCCAATGCAGCACCCTGCCAAACTACTCCCAGGGCAGCGAGAAACAGTATATATCGCATCAGCGATGTTACCAATATACCACTTACTGCGCTTTTATTTACAAGCCCTACTGCGTTTTTGCCTTTTATGCCTGCATCGAGCAGGCGATGTGCACCGGCAAATGAAATATAACCGCCAACAGTGCCGCCAACTAATGTAATAATCTTCATAATATCCGTTGATTCTGGCCATACCGATCGGTAGATTGCTTCGTTTACGGGAGGCTGTGAGGAGTACAGCACATATAATGTTAAAGCTATCATACCAAGCCCAAGCGCTTTTACTATACTATCCATAAGTTTGCCGGCTTCCCTGTACCAGAATATGGCAATGGCTATTACTGCGCTGAATAGGGCTCCGGCTTCGGGCTTCATTCCGGTGAGCACCTGTAACCCCATTCCACACCCACCCATATTGCCTATATTAAAAACCAGTCCGCCTAATGCTATTAAAGCTGCAATAAAATAACCAAGTCCCGGCGCCAATCTGTTGGCAATATCCTGTACCCGCAGCTTACTGACGGTGATGACCCGCCAAATGTTTAACTGAACAGCTATATCGAGTAATATTGATATGATAATGATGAATCCAAAACTTGCTTTTAATTCTTCCGTAAACTTAGCCGTTTGGGTAAGAAAGCCAGGGCCAATAGCTGAAGACGCCATTAGAAAGGCTGCCCCTGTAACTGCGCCTCCAAAACCGGTAAATACTTTTTTATATCGTTTCAATCGTTATTCCGTTTTTCCTAAGATGTTTAAAAATGATATTTGCAAATTCAACAGCGTGCAGGGTATCTCCATGTATACAAATAGTATCTGCCTTTACGGATATCATTTCTCCCGTCGTTGATTTTACTAATCCATCTTCCACCATCTGCAGAGCCTGCGCCAAAACGGTCTGTTCATCAGTAAGCACAGCATCTTTCTTTGATCTTGGAGTTAATGAACCATCCGCTTCATAACTGCGGTCGGCAAATACTTCACTTGCCGTTCTCAGTTGCAATGCTTTTGCAGCATGTATCATCTCAGATCCGGATAAACCGTATAAAATCAAACCGGGGTCAATATCTTTCGTAGCCTTTGCCAGTATAGCAGCATATATCTTATCCCTGGCAGCCATATTGTATAATGCGCCATGAGGTTTTACGTGATGCAAAAACAAACCGGCATTTTCCGCCGCCTCTTTTATAATCCTAACCTGACGGGAAAATAAAGTATATAGTTCTTCGGGAGATATTTGTATTTCGATTCTTCCAAAGTTGAGTTGATCATCAAACCCCGGGTGGGCGCCAATAGCTACTTTATATTCGCCACAATATCTGATTGATTCTCTGATAATTTCATCATTCCCCGCATGGTAGCCACAGGCGATATTAGCCGAACTAATGAATGACATTATTGCTTTATCATGCATCATGCCTTCACCCATATCACAATTCAGGTCAATTTTTAGAGGCATATTTTATCTGCTTGTTACCCGTGATGAAATATATCAGCCCGATTTCATTCATTTTTTAAAAATGTTTTCCCATTTGAAAATACAGGCATTTTTTAACTGTAGCAAATGGCTCTCCTGTGAGAGCAGCAATTGTTCCGCTGTTTCCATCGTTACTAAAGTAAATCTTATGCTTTTGTTTTTTGACTGTGCTATTTTAGGTAAATGTGCGGAAATGACATGTCCTATTCGCGGATAACCACCGATGCTCTGGCGATCAGCCATCAGTACTATTATCTTCCCCCCGGGCAACAATTGGATAGTGCCAAACTGAACAGGGGCAGAAAGCAATTCTTCCTGTAGTTCAATCTCTACAGGTGGTCCGTCAAGTATATAACCCATACGGTCAGACGAAGGGTTTACCCAAAAAGTTTTTTCAGAAAAATATTTTTTACCGGAGTCTGATATTTTTTCCCACTCCCTGCCGGGCAGCACATATATTTCATCATCAGCAGACTGGTCTTTCCATGATGTAGAATACCAGGGTAAAATGATATGTTCTTTTCTACCGGGAAAATTATCTGGCAATTCCTTAGAAGCATAAGGGATATAATCGTTTTTCCTGAGCAACCTTCCCTGCCAGCCTCCCCTTTCAACCCGGGTATTTGTGGAGCAACTGTTCAGCCAGAGGTTTCCCGGCAATCCGCCACGAATGGCAAGATAGGCCCATCCGCCATTTTTGTAATCATGAAATTGCAAACTGCTTTTTTCACCCGCTAATACCGGATGCATTACCGGAAGCGGCTGACCATTAATAGTAGCAGAAAAATCAGCCCCACCTACTGCAAATACTACCTGCTGTTCAAAAACAACAGATGCAGCAGGAAAACCCATTTCAATAACTGCTTTATGGCGGGGATTACCCAAAAGTAAATTGAGTGATTTTAAGGCAAAATCATCCATAGCCCCACCCTGACTTACTCCCAGATGTTGATAACCTGATCGTCCCTGGTCCTGTATACTGTCATGCACCCCTGCCTTTATAATTCTTAAACTCATTTATGCTGATTGGATAAAACTGTACAATATCCCCCGGTTCAAAAAAAGTTTGAATAGTATCCCCTGATGTTTCGAAAAGTTGTTCAGGTGTGCGTCCTATTATATTCCATCCGCCGGGGGAGTTAAGCGGATAAATCCCTGTTTGTTTGCCGGTAATACCAACGCTGCCGGCTGCTATTTTTTGAGGCAGTTTTTTACGTGGCATATACAATCGTTTATCCACTTCTCCCATATAGGCAAATCCCGGTAAAAAACCGAGCATATATACCCGGTATCTGACAGCACAATGTATGGCTATAATTTTCGCCGGACTCATTTTAGTATGATCTGCAATAGTAGTAATATCTAAAGCAAATGTGGGATCATAACAAACAGGCACATTAATTTCACGGTTTTGTAAAGGCTGCAGTTTGCTGACAACTTGTATTAACTTTTCTATTTCCCGTATAGCGGTTGCACTTATTGTTTCATTATTCAAGACCTGTCCGGATAATATTAAAGGATCATAATATATAGTAATACTCGTATATGCAGGTACCACCTCAATGCATCCACGGAAAGGATTTCCGGTAAAATAATGATACAGAGTATTGATTATTTCATTCACCCCGGGGTTTATCTGATGCCCAAACTCTATGGTTATGGCCATATCTCCAGATGAGAAGATGCTGTAAGGAGGCAGGGAATGCATAGCGGTATAAAGTTAGCGGCTAATGTTTATTAATAGATAATTTTGAACAAATTAACTCAATGATATTATACGGTATCCCCAATTGTGATTCAACAAAAAGAGCTATAGGCTGGTTAAAGAAAAAGCATATCCCATTTACATTTCACAATTATAAAGAATCTGGTATATCTGCTGCAAAACTAAAAGCCTGGTGTGCATCTGCAGGCTGGGAAGCCATATTGAACAAACGAAGTTCAACATGGCGGAGCCTGAGTGCGGAACAACAGCAACAAATTACAGATACACAATCAGCAATAGTCTTAATGCTTACACATAACAGTATCATTAAACGTCCTATACTTGAATATAAAGAAGCTTTTCTGGTAGGCTTTGATGAAAAAATATGGGGGCACACTACATTGGTATAGAAAGGTGCTGATATCCATTTTTAGAATGGCCCAATATGTATACTAACAGGCGGTGTTACACCATTGCGTTTAACATAAACAAGGCATTAATTTGAAAAAGTTGAGTCACATCTTTCCGGTACAGTGCATCTTTCAGACGGGCTGTTGAATGGATTGAGAAATCAGAACACACCCTAAGACCTTTATTTTGTGTTTAACCGGTAAACAAATCATTTCACCATCACGATAACAAACGGTTAACGATTTTCTTAATTAAACGTTTGTTTGAATTAAACAATTGTTTAATTTTGCCGCGTAATTGTTAAAAATGACAGACAAGCATATACATATCCTGGAAGTGGCTGAGCAATTGTTTGCAGAAAAAGGTTTTGACGGCACTTCGGTAAGGGATATTGCCGGTAAGGCCGGCGTCAATCTGGCAATGATATCCTATTATTTCGGGTCGAAGGAAAAACTGATGGCATCGCTGATTGATTTCAGGTCTGGGTATACCAGAGGAATTCTTGAAGAGCTTAATAAAGATGAATCGCTTTCGCCATGGAATAAAGTAGAAAGGTTGATTGATTTGTATGTTGATAAAATTTTGAATAATTACAAATTTCACTGCATAATGACCCAGCACCTGCCAACTGTTCAGTCGGACGAGATCAGGGAAATGATCACAGATATTAAAACAAAAAATTTTGAACAGGTGAAGAAAATCATTACAGAAGGGCAACGGAAAAGAGTATTTAGAAAGGTAGATATGGAACTGACTGTTGGTACGGTGATGGGTACAATAGCACAGGTAACATCATCAAAAAACCTGTATTGCAGGTTGCTCAATATTGATAAAGACGATGGTGAAGGCTACAGAAAAAAAATGATACCTAAATTAAAAACTCATCTCAAACAAATGCTAAAGGCACACCTGGATATTAAAAACCAGGAATAAGCTGCACTAATCACAACGTCGGAGAATATATTAATAATTGTGCTTTACAGGTCTTATAACTTACAAATTCTTTTAAATGAAAAAAAGTTGGAGAATCGTAATAGGTTTAATTACGATGGGTTTCAGTTCATTTGCACAAACCAAAACAATCAGCCTGGAAGAAGCGGTCAGTCTTGGTCTGCAAAACAGTAAACAATTAAAACTGGCACATCATAAAATTGACGAAGCAAATACACAATTGGAGCAGTCACGAGATGCTTCGCTACCTTCGGCAAAAGCAAGTGTTGGTTATAGTCATGCTTTGATGTTATCTCAGAGTTTATATATCCCTTCTTCCGATGGCAACGGGCCTAAAAAGTTACAGCTACCTTTTGACAACAGTCTGTACCAGGCAACCCTCAGTATCAATCAGCCGGTATTTGCCGGAAATCAATATAAATATGCAAGGCAATCTGCAGAGTTAATGCTGCAGATGAGCAAATTGAATGCAGAAACGGATAAAGATGCAATAGTTTATAATATCATCAGCGCATATATCAATTATTACAAACTGAAACAGAATCAAAAGGTTCTTGCACAAAATCTCGATGATATTGAACATAAGCTAACACAAATAAAACAGTTTGAAAGTCAGGGGCTGGCAACAAAAAACGATGTGCTCCGATTTGAACTGCAAAAGTCGGATATGAAGCTTTCTGCCATTGAACTGGAAAACAACAGGCATATTGTAAACTACAACCTTAATATACTTTTAGGTCTGCCCGACAGCACCCAGATAGAAGAGCAGGATGTGAGCTATAAACTTGATCTCAACGACAATTTTCAAAATTACCTGGGCCAGGCATTGAAGGACAGAAAGGAAATAGCATCATTGAAATATGAAGACAGGCTTTCGGATATAAATATCAATAAAGTAAAAGATAGTAAACTGCCAACCGTAGGGATTGTCGGGAACCTGTATTACATTAACCCTACTAAAAATATTGTGCCTAAGGCAGGTTCATATCTTGCACCATTTATTGTGGGGCTGAATGTGGGCTGGGATATATCCAGCCTGTATAAAAACAAAAATAAACTCAGCGAAGCTAAAATTCAAAAGCAGGAAGTTGCGGAGCGGACAAGTATAGTAGCCGATCAGATCAAATCTGAAGTAAACAAATGCTATATCGAATACAAACAGGCACTGGAAAAAATAAGTGTACTGCAGGAAGCTATTACTCAGGCAACAGAGAATGAACGGATAACCGAGTCCAAATTTCAAAACAATTTAGCAACCACTACCGACAGGATAGAAGCCCAGACATTATTGTACAGGGCAAAGATCAGTCTTGAACTGGCTAAATCCGATGCTACCCAGGCTTATTATTCATTATTGAAATCAACAGGGCATATTCAACCATAATACAAAATAAAACTTCAGCTTAAAAAATATTGTATGAGCGATAAAACAAAAAAATCCAAAGGCAAAAAGATTATCTTTCCCATCCTGCTGGCAACCGTGCTGGTACTGGCACTGATATTTACGCTAAAGGAATATTACTATTTTCAAAGCCATGAGGTAACTGATAATGCACAGGTAGATGCAGATATCAGTCCTGTAATTGCAAGGGTAGGCGGCTACGTTAAAGACATCAGATTTGAAGATAATCAACAGGTAAAAGCCGGAGATACATTAATAATACTCGACGACAGGGATTACAAAATAAAACTGCAGCAGGCAGAAGCAGCACTGGCTTCAGCAAAACAAATGCTGAATGTTTCAAAATATGCTATTGCAGAAACCCGCTCCAATATTGCAACGGCAAAGGCAAATGTGGATGCAGCCAAGGTAAAGTTGTGGAAAGCCACAGAAGATTTTAACAGGTATAAAAACCTGTACGACGATCATGCTATAACCAAAGCTCAGTACGATGCGATGAAAGCAGAAAAGGAATCGGCTGAAGCCGCTTTAGAAGCCGCACAAAGCCAGGTACCTGTAATCAATACCAGGGTAAGTACCAATCAACAGCAGGCTGATGCCACTGCCGCAAATATTTCTCCCAGGGAATCTGATGTAGATTTTGCAAAACTGCAATTATCCTATACCGTTATATTAGCACCGGCTGATGGTATTGCCTCTAAGAGAAATGTACAGCTAGGGCAACTGGTACAACCCGGTCAACCTATGCTTTCTATTGTTGACGACAAAGGGTTATACATCACGGCCAATTTTAAGGAAACTCAATTAGGAAGCCTGAAAGTCGGTGAAAAAGTAGATATCAGTGTTGATGCGTTTAAACATACCACGGTAAAAGGTTCTGTAGAGTCTTTTGCCGGTGCCACAGGAGCAAAGTTTTCATTGCTTCCTCCCGATAATGCTACAGGGAACTTTGTAAAGGTAGTACAACGTGTTCCGGTAAGAATACGCCTCGAAGCTGATCAGGATTTTATATCAAAACTAAGACCGGGAATGAGTGTGAAAGTGGTGGTGCATACAAAGTAGGTTTAGTGAGGCAAACTTTGATCAGAATTAATATGGTGAAACCTGAGAAGCACCTGAAATACGAAATCTGAAACCGACTTTAGATTTATCAAAACATTTTATACCGAAGTAATTAATATATTATGGCTGAGCATGGGTTACGAAAATGGATTATTACCCTCACGGTAATTATGGCCTCATTGCTGGAGTTGATTGATACCACTATTGTGAATGTGGCATTGCCGGATATAATGGGTAACCTTGGTGCTACACTCGAAGACGCCGGCTGGCTGGTTACCGGGTATGCCGTTGCCAACGTAATAGTATTGCCTATGTCGGGCTGGCTGGGCGACAGGTTCGGACGAAAGAATTATTTTATTGCGTCTATTGTACTTTTTACCATTGCATCTATTCTTTGCGGTAATGCCACCGGACTGGAGGAGCTTATTGCTTTCAGGATTTTACAGGGTTTAGCAGGAGGCGGATTGCTGTCTACAGCCCAGGCGATATTGCTTGAAACCTGGCCAAGAGAAGAAGTGGGGATGGCTACAGCGTTATTTGGATTGGGAGCTGTAGTAGGTCCTACGGTGGGCCCCACTATAGGAGGTTATATTACCGATAATTTTTCATGGCCCTGGATATTTTATGTGAATGTTCCGGTTGGTGCATTAGCGGCATTCCTGGTATCTACTTTTGTAAAAGAATCGCCAAAGTATGCAAAAGGCCAGCCTATAGACTGGTGGGGTATTTTACTCCTCGCCATTGGTGTCGGCAGTCTTCAAACCGTACTTGAAAAAGGAGAATCGGAAGATTGGTTTAGCACTCCTTACATTTCTGTACTTACGGTAGTAACGATCCTGTCGGCTATTGCATTTATCTGGAGAGAAATAAGCACCGATCACCCTGTGGTAAATTTCCGGATTTTAAAATACAGGAGTTTCACCATCGGTATATTTACATCCTTCGTTCTAGGTTTTGCATTATATGGATCTATGTTCATTTTCCCGGTTTTTTGCCAGACGCTTCTTGGCTTTTCTGCACAGCAAACTGGTGAGATACTATTTCCGGGTGGTTTAGCTACAATATGCATGATGCCCTTTGTCGGAATAATGCTAAAGCGGGGCATTCCGGCCCAGTTTATGACTACCGTAGGGTTTTGTTTGTTTTTTATATTCAGCCTGATGCTTTCCAATTCCAATCTCGGGTCAGGTACTGGTGATTTCTTTTGGCCGCTAATCATCAGAGGTATAGGAATGAGTGTGCTTTTTGTCCCACTCACTACATTAGCCATCCAGGATTTGCATGGCAAGGATATCGGTCAGGGAACGGGGCTGAATAACATGATGCGCCAGTTAGGCGGCTCTTTTGGTATAGCTATAATAACCACATTGATTCATGTAAACATGGGTACCAATAGAAATTTGTTACTCGAAAACGTGAATAACTATAATCCTGCTTTTATCGAAAGAAAGGAAGCATATATACATGGGTTCCAGGGCAAAGGATTTAATGCATTTGATGCACAGCAAATGGCTAATCACGCTATGGAAGGAGTAATAACAAAACAATCCATGCTGGTAACCTATGATAATCTTTATATGCTTGTTGGGGTATTTGTGCTTTGCTGCATCCCCCTTGTATATCTTCAAAAATTTAAAAGAAACAACCCGATACCGGTTGATGTGCATTAATTATTGAGATATCAATAAAAGATAGGACACATAAGGTACTCTGTTGACTTTACGCACTTACAGGAAGACCTTTTAATATTTTAAATCAAATTCAACCTGTGGGTGAAATCGAAATAACAATACGATTTTTGTAATTCCTGATATTTAAACACCAACACTATCGTAAATAAAAGTATTTGCAAGTGGGAGCTTCACATACAGAAGTATATACTGCAAAGTATTAATTCTATAATATTATATTGAGCTACTTCCAACGATCAGTACGTCATTTTGTATCTTTATGAAATATCTACTGTCAACACATGTTCAGGCATACGGGCAAAAACAGAACCTTCATTCATAATCTGAAACTTGCTTCGCTCCTTTCCTTTGTTGCAGGTATTGTGAATGTATCCGGTTTCCTGGCAGTACAAGTACTTACAACCAATGTTACCGGGCATTTTGCTTTTTTCTCTGATGAGGTAGCTAAAAGCAACCCCGGTGCAGCCTTGTTATACCTCTTATATACACTGTTCTTTTTTACCGGTGCTTTTGTATCAGGTTTCCTGGTAGAACTTGCACTGAAATGGAGACGTAACCGAACCATGTATGTTGTACCTGTTTCTATTGAAATAATCATTATTTCTGTTGCAGGCATACTAAGCCACGATACGGTAGTTCGATATCCTGTTTATATTGCATGTTCACTGCTTTTCTCAATGGGCTTACAAAATGCGCTTGTAACAAGCATTTCAAATTCAATAGTCAGAACCACTCATCTCACCGGATTATTTACGGATCTTGGCATTGAGTTTTCTCAATTATTATTTTACAGGAAAAAAGAGCAATATAAACGATTAAAACGATCGATAGGATTAAGGTTGTCTATCATCCAGTTCTTTTTTGCAGGTTGTATAGTGGGTGGTCTTGCTTATTTAAAATTTGGTATATCAAGCCTGCTCCTGGCCTCGGTAACCTTAGTGGGGGGTATGATATATGACATAGTAAAATTTAAAATCGTTTTGTTAAAAAGGAAGCTATATCATTAAATTTTTGAGCAGCAATTAATTGAAGGACACAATAAATTTTTATCTTTATTCAAAAGTGATTATTATGTCATTGCTTAATCAACAAAATAATAAGGGCAAGAAAAAGGGGAATAAGAAGAATGCCGCAGCAGGTAATAACCAGGGATCTAAATTTATACAAAAACCAAAAACAAACATTTTTGTAAACCGGCAATCCAATACCGGATCTCAGCGGGGGAGTTGATTGTAAAAATGCAATGAGGAGCGAAAGCTGTCAAACACCTTCCCTAAATTATCTTCTCATCCGAAAAAATCGTTTTATCAGTTCAGCCGCTTCTTCATTCATTATACCCGCCACCACAATTGTTTTGGGATGAAAGGGTGATAACCCGGTTTGCGTAAACGGCGGGCGGCTGATGCTCCCGTTTTTTTCATCAGTTGCACCATATACTATCCGGCCTATTTTACTCCAATAAAGTGCACCGGCACACATCAGGCAGGGTTCCACTGTTATATATATGGTAGCTTCCGGAAGGTATTTGCTACCTAAAAAATTGAATGCAGAGGTAAGGGCTATCATTTCAGCATGAGCTGTCGGGTCGTTGAGTTTCTCTGTCTGGTTGTATCCTCTTGCAATTATTTTATTTTGCATTACAATTACAGCACCCACCGGGATCTCCCCTTCATCAAAGGCTTTTTGAGCCTCCAGCAGTGCCATTGCCATATATTTATCGTCCGTCATTTGCACTGAAATTATATCTGTTTCGAATATATCTGTTGTCTGCACCCTGCAGATTGTTCCGCATCCAATCATCAAATCAATAACATCATCATCCGGATTTTGCTTTATGTTTGAAGATATTTAAAGTTATCGTTATGAAAAAACTGGTTATTATATTTCTTCTGGTTCCGGCCTTTGTGGCAATGGCTCAAAAAAAAGAGAATGCCAAAACCTATTCTAAGACCATCACTATAGAGGATATGAAATCCAACCTCTATACACTTGCAGGGGATGAAATGGAAGGCCGGGAAACGGCAACGGAAGGACAGCGGAGAGCCGCAGCATTTATTGAAAATAAATTTAAATCTTACGGATTGCTACCGGGCAACAAGGGCAGCTATCAAATGCAATTCCCTGTTTATATAGATTCGCTGGTTAGCGCTTCTTTTACAGTGAACGAAACTCAGTTTGAAACAGGTAAAGATTTTTCCTTTAACGTGGGAGCAAATCATACGGCCGGTTATGATTTTTCACAGGTATTATTTCTTGGGTTTGGTATCAGCGATTCAATACGGGATGATTATAAAGATATTGATGCAAGGGGGAGATTAGTGATGGTATTATCGCCCAATATTGCCGGTAATATTTCTCCGCAGAACCGCCGGACATTTAATTTTTTTACACAACAACTTGCGGCCATGAATCATGGTGCCGCAGCATTGCTTGTAGTAGAACCTGAAATTTCCGAAATGCCGGACAAGAGCAATATGTATGTAAACAGGTATCATAACGCCCTGCGCATCAATACATTTCAGGTGAATGAAAAAATTGCTTCCGCTATTTTAGGTGATGAATACATCGGGGAAAAGATTTCTGCACAACAGGGCAGATCAGTTGCTAAACCCTATGATGTAAATGTGGCTATCGCAGTAGATAAGCAGCGGCTTACTTTACATAGCAGCAATGTATTAGGAATACTGGAAGGCACAGACCTGAAAGATGAGTATGTGATACTTTCGGCCCATTATGATCATCTTGGCAAAAGGGGCAACACTATCTGGTATGGTGCTGATGATGATGCTTCCGGAACTACAAGTATTCTTGAACTGGCAAAAGCATTTTCGAAGGCAAAATCCGATGGAAAAGGACCAAGAAGAAGTATATTATTTATGACGGTTAGCGGCGAAGAAAAAGGGCTCTGGGGATCAGATTATTACGGCGATCATCCTGCGTATCCCTTAAATAAAACCACTGTGGATCTGAATATTGATATGGTTGGACGAATAGATCCGAACAGGAAGTATGGCGATTCCACCAATTATATATATGTTATCGGCGATGATAAGCTGAGTTCTGATCTGAAACCCATCAGCGAAGCAATAAATAAAAAGAATACAAAGCTTGAACTTGATTACAAGTATAATGATCCTGAAGATCCGGAAAGAATCTACTATCGCAGCGATCATTACAATTTTGCAAAACATGGCGTTCCGGTGATTTTTTATTTCAGCGGGCTGCATGCAGATTACCATAAACCTACTGATACACCGGACAAGATTAATTATGAGCTGATGAAAAAAAGGATATTACTGGTATATTATACCGCATGGGAAATGGCCAACAGAACGGATATGCTTAAACGGGATATCCCTTTAAATTAGTAATCAATAAATGTCAATTCTTTAAAAGAACTGTTTAATAATTTGAAAATGTTTGATTTATCAGTATTTTGAGAATAAAAACAAATGGAGAAACAAGCTCCGGATGGCTGGAAATTTAATAAGAATAAAATCAGGTATGTGCTCATTGAAGCACTTTGCTTAGTGATAGTCGGGGAAATTATTTCTCTTTTAGCCGGCGGCACATTTTCCTGGGATATAACTATTGCAACAGCAGTTGAAGTAGTATTGCTGGCAATACTTGCCTTTATATCGGTGAAAAATCCCTATGCCGCCATTATGTCTGCCCTCGTTATATTTGTTTTAATATCCATTTTGTCTGCAGCACTAAAACCGGTTTACCTGGGCGGGAGTATAATTATAAAAATATTTATACTCATTTACCTGGTAAGGGCTATCCCTGATGCCAGAGAATTGCAGGCTACCCGAAGGAAAGATGCTGCCGATAACTGATCGCTTTATTCATCCACAAAACAACCGGCAACTTACCAGCCCAGCAGCCATGCAAAAATCAATGGAGCTACAATAGTGGCATCGCTTTCCACAATGAATTTGGGAGTATTGATATCGAGTTTGCCCCAGGTTATTTTTTCATTGGGTACTGCTCCCGAATAGGATCCATAAGAAGTAGTAGAATCACTGATCTGGCAAAAATAACTCCAGAACGGCACATCGTGCCACTCCAGGTCCTGGTACATCATGGGCACTACACATATAGGAAAATCACCGGCAATACCACCGCCAATCTGGAAAAAACCTACACCTTTTCCTTCACTGTTTTTGCGGTACCAGTCGGACAGCCAAACCATATATTCAATACCACCTTTTACCGTAGTGGCTTTAAGTTCATTCTTTATCACATAGCTTGCAAAAATATTACCCATGGTACTGTCTTCCCATCCGGGAACAACTATTGGAATATTTTTTTCTGCGGCGGCAAGCATCCAACTGTTTTTCGGGTCTATTTCATAGTATTGTTTCAGTACGCCGCTCAGCAGGAGTTTATACATAAACTCGTGCGGAAAATATCTTTCACCTTTGGCATCGGCGTTTTTCCAAATTTCCGCAATATGTTTTTGAATCCTGCGAAATGCTTCTTCTTCAGGAATACAGGTATCGGTAACCCGGTTAAAGTGATTTTCTAAAAGATCCCATTCGTCCTGCGGGCTCAGATCGCGGTAGTTGGGTACTCGTTTATAATGCGAATGCGCAACCAGGTTCATAATATCTTCTTCAAGATTGGCGCCTGTGCAACTAATGATATGCACTTTATCCTGGCGGATTATTTCTGCTAACGACAAACCCAACTCAGCAGTACTCATGGCCCCTGCAAGGGTGATCATCATTTTTCCACCTTCCAAGAGGTGGGTTTCGTATCCTTTGGCAGCATCCATAAGTGCTGCTGCATTAAAATGTCTGTAGTGGTGCTGAATGTATTGAGATACCGGGCCTTTATTCATATTTATGATCTTTATGATTTGAGGCGCAAAAATAATATAATTCAGCGGTACTGATTCCTCTTTCGGAGTTAAAGTAATATTCCCAATTTTCGCTGATTTATTTTCCTTCATCCCTAATGATCGGTGTGAGTGGAAACAATGGTGTAAAATATATATAGACCCCCATGCAAAAAACACCAGTTACAAAAACAAAGGTCTCTGTAATCCCATCAGAAGGTCAGGGGAAGCCGTCTTTGCAGTTAGTAAATCTGGAGATTGCTTCTCCCGCCGATACATACATTAAATTATATGCATCTTGCTGGCGGGATAGCATTGACGGTAACCAGTTGATGATTTTTTAATTTTCGTGATAATTCAGGTTTACAAATAATCCATTCTCTCACTAAAATCACATGAGTGAATTCATTTTTTTCAGGCAACCCCGACCCGATAAATTCGAAATGCAGACTAAGCGAACCTAAGAAGAAGATTAAAAAATTATGGTTTTATTGCCACTCAGCATTACCCGGTCTTCCAGTATCAGCTTAAGCGCCTGAGATAATACCATTTTTTCGATATCCTTACCCGCTTTTGCCATATCAGAAGCATTTTGAGAATGATCTACAGGAACTACACTCTGACAGATAATGGGACCTTCATCTAAGTTGTTGTTTACAAAATGAGCCGTAGCTCCAATGATTTTTACCCCACGATCGTAAGCCTGCCGGTAAGGCTGGGCGCCCACAAAAGCAGGTAAAAAGGAATGGTGAATATTGATGATCCGATTTTGATATCGTTCTACAAAAGCCGGAGTAAGTATCCGCATATATTTCGCCAGTACTACATAATCAGGATTGTATCCGTCAATCAGCGCTGCCATTACCTGCTCATGATCATCGCGGGATTTCCCTTCAGATAATAGTGCATGAAAAGGAATACCTAAACGCTTCACAAAATCTTCCAGTGTATGGTGATTACTGATAACTGCACAGATTTCTGCATTCCATTCTTTAAAATGATTTCTCACCATAAGATCCCCCAGGCAATGATTCTCGCGGGTTGCCAGCACAACCAGCTTTTTTCTGCCTGCTGTAATTATTCTGATATAGCTTTTAGAAGGTAGAGCCGCTTCCAACTCCTCCTGTAAAATATTTTCATCGGCTATCCCTTCCACTTCTGTGCGCATAAAAAACCGGTTAGTATTACTATCCACAAATTCACTGTTCTCCACTATATTCAACTGACGGTGGTAAAGTATCCTGGTTATACGATAAATAAGCCCCTTTTCATCCGGGCAATCCACTAATATGGTAAAGGAAACCATAATGCAGTATTCATTTTCCTGTAAAAGAAACCAATTTTATGCAATCAAATTTCTTTTTTATACGTTCAATAACAATAAATTATTTGATTCGTTGTTAAGCTTTAGCAGGTTTTGCATGTCTTTACACCGAACCTGTTTAATTTTATTTTATATATAAAGTTCATTTTATGAAAAATTATAATGCAAAGTCTGCCTTCAATACCTGTCTTCTGGCATTTTTGCTGTTGACAAGTACATCTGCTTTTGCCCAGCAACAAAAACAACAAAGGACACCGGAAGAAAGAGCTACCATAGCTACAAATAAAATGAAAGAAACCTTACAGCTATCTGACGATCAGTATGTAAAGGTGAAAGCCATCAACCTTGATTATGCCACAAAGATCAATGAGCGGAAAACGGTTAAAGACAAGTCTGCACTTAAGGATAAAATGAAAAATCTCGATAACCAGAGGATGAAGTCTCTTAAATCTGTACTCACCCCCGACCAGTATGCCAAATACGAAACACAGAAGAATGCGGCTAAAGAAAGATTGAAAAAGAATATGGAATTAAAAAGAAGACAGCAACAATCATAATTAATTTTTAATTAAAAGAAAAGGCTGTCTCAGATTTTGAGCAGCCTTTTTTGAATTTAATACATTCAGTGGTTTAATATAACCTTCACACGTATGTTATTTTACTGACAGTGCTTTATCAATTATGAAATTGAGATGGATACGATGGGCCTTCGTTTGCTCGTTGGAAGACACAGCCGAAGTCAACATAGATTTTAACTTCTTTAGTGCAGCCAAAGCAGCCGATTTAGAAGCATTGTCGTAAATATTTGGCATGGTAGCCGTAGCAATATTTGCCAGCGCTTTTACATATTCTGTCTGCAGATTGAGCCGGTAGAGATTTACATTGCTACCCAGATCTTCGGCAAATAAATACCGGTTCATATCCGACAAAAGATTGGCTGTAGTATAGGTATTGCCATACAAATTACTATTATTGATGCGTTGCAATGTTACCGGATGCAATAACTGAGCCAGTAGCGACAACTGAATATTTTGCACTACAGACTGAGGCTTATAATCTTCAGTAGAACCAAAAAAATTAAACCCGCGGCGTTGCAACTGCAGGTAGGGGTACAAAGAGGCATCTGCATTGAAAGTATTTGGAGAGAAGATATACTTGTTCAGTAAAGCAAGGGATTTTTTTTGTAATTCTGCGGGCACAGGGGTAAAAGGTTTAACAGTAACCGGTTGACCGTTAAAACTGCGATCAACATATATTCCACCAACATACCTGCTTAGTGCTGTAGCCATTTGCAGGCGTTGTGTCTGCAGCATAAGATACCGCTGGCGCAGCAATTGGTGGCTTTCTCCCGGCTGGCTATAGCGATCTTTAAGCTTGGGCAGCATATTGTTTACGAGCTGGAACCGGTCTTCCGCATAGCGCATCATATCATTGCTCAAATCATTTACCATTACACGGGGGTCAATACCACCGCCCGGCGAACGCATATCATCAGCATCATTTCCAAAAGCAAGTTGCGGGTCGGTACTGCGGCTGAGTATCTTTTTAAGTCCGGCCTCTTCTGCTGCAGGTGCAAATGGAGTATAACCGTATTCAATAGCCCAAATATCATAAGGGCCGGCTTTCGTAGTAAAATAATTACCCTGCTTGCTTCTGTCGAGGCTTACATTGATACAGGGATAGTCCATCACAGAACCAACAAGCCCGATTTTTTCGGTAATAGATTTATCATTTACCTGGTCGGGGCTAAGCATCTGGCTGGCTTTCATATTGTGGTTCAGCCCAAGGGTATGACCCATCTCATGCATGATAAGATAGATCAGAAACTCCCGGTGCAACTGCTTTACTTCTTCCGGTTTATTGTCGAGGGTTTCTACCATGGTAAGTCCTGCCATATACTGAGCCTGCAATTCTCTTGCAGCATTGCAATAAGCCAGGTGCGATTTGTCAAAGCTGATATGAGATTCAACTTCCTGGGCAGATGTCTTCCAGGGCAATTGTACAGCAGGAATACCAGTTGCTGCTGCACCATTAAAAAGATCATCATAATTGATCATGGCTCCGCCGCCACTCTTCCATTCTACCGTAATATCTGCACCCAGTATCTGTCCTGTACGCGGATTAAAAAAACTGGGTCCTATCGCCCCATAACTTGGTGTTGCACTACTCACCCACCTGATTACGTTGTATCGGATATCTGAAGGATCCCAGGTGGCTGTGTCGGGCATAATTTTCATTACCACTGCATTTTTAAATCCGGCCTTTTCAAAAGCTTCATTCCATTTTTCTCCTGCTTCTTTAATAATCTCACGATATTCAACAGGAGTGGTATTTTCTATCCAGTACACAATAGGCTCTACAGGTTCACTTACTGCTGCGGAGGGATCTTTTTTTACCAGTTTCCATCGGCTGATAAAATCTTTATAAGGTGCGGCAGATGCTGAAGTGAGGTCCTGTACTTCGGCGCCAAAATAACCTATTCGCGGGTCATCCCGCCGGGGTGCAAATGCTTCTTTGGGTACCGCAAGAAATGAATGTTGCAGGCGGACACGATTGTAACGGGCATCAGTTATATCATCGCCTCCGGGGTTAACAGGGGCAGGGTTGTCGTAGGCCAGGTCCACAACAATATCTGTATTGTCAGGATAAGACCTGATTGTATCATATTTTGATTTGGCAACACTTAGGTTTCCCAGGTTGAAATAAGCAGTTGGTGGTGTGCCGGGTTTGATTAGAGGTTTAATAGGGTCAAGTTTTTCACTCAAAAACAAACCGTCGGCAGCTAACAGGTAACCGAGGGAATCTTCCGCCACTACTTTTTCTGAGAAGAAAGTAGCAGGCGCGGCATCTACGTTGGCAGCTTTGCTCACTGCATTTTTGGGATCGTAATAGAATTTAGTGTTTTGCTGAGAAAACTCTAGTTTGTCGTAACTTTTGCTGATACTAAAAATAAACGTTGCCCTGATCATATTTTGATTGAGAAACAATGAAACAGGACCACTCAGAGAGAAGCTCTGATAGATATACTCTTTACCAAGCTGATCTTTTCTGATATACAGTTGCACACTGCCGGTAGCAGTGTCCTGGTACACTACAAAAAGTCCTTCATGTTTTTTAGATGATTTTGTTTTATCTGAAATGGTAGGTTTAGGTGGGTTAGCGGCAGTTTTTTTAGTAGTATCTGCAGCAGGAAGCGGGACCGTGTTTTTCTTTTGTGCCAGCGCCACAGAGCAAATAACTGTACACACTAAGGCCATTAAAAAATGTTTTGCATACATAAGCGATATTTTTAGCCAAGTTATGCAGAAAGAAGAATAGGGATACCAGAATTTTTTGAGAGGTGAATTGCCGGGGTGAAAAAAAGAAAATTAGTTACGGAAGGTAAAATGTGCCTGTAATAACGGCCGATACTGGTTTGGCACAGGGCGTTTACACCGATATTTTATTTTCACCGGCATCTTCTACTTTCAGTTTTGAATATTCGTCTTTGTATTCAAATTTCCAGCGATTGTGGCTCCAGAGGTACACTTCAGGTTGCCTGCGTATCACTTCTTCAAGATAACGTACATATTGCAGCGTCAGTTCACCATCTCTCATATCTCTTGGGTTTAAAGTAGCAAGTTTTGTTTCAATCACATAATATCCTCTCTTCTGTTTATAAAACCTTGCAAATACCACAGGTATATTATTGAACCTTGCATTCTTGTCGGGGCCAATTACAAATGGGGTTCTCCTTCCGAAAAAATTTATCCAGTGAGCCTTTTCGGGACGTCCAGGGTTTTGATCGGCAACAAGCGCCAGCAGGTATTGGGTATTCCTGTAGGGCATCATGGCTTCCTTCATTGAAGTAGCCGGAAGCAGTTTACTGCCCATGCGTTCCCTGAAATGCATAAACACCCTGTCTACTAATTTGCTTCCAATTGGCATATATACTACCAGAAAAGTGTAAGGTAGTTCTTTGGTAACCCGCACATTTGCCCATTCCCAGTTGAAGTTGTGCCCCAGCATTACCTGGCAACTTTTGCCTGTAGCATACAGCTCGCGAAAAATGGCCGGGTCGAAGCTTACTCTTTTACGAAGGCTTTTCTCAGACATAGAAAGCAGCTTAATGGCTTCCAGAAAATTATCAGTAAAATTTCTGTAAAATTTTTTGATGATTACTTTTTTCTCTGCTTCGGTTTTTTCGGGAAAAGCAATGCCGAGGTTTTTCATCAATACTTCTTTTCTGTATCCGACCAGGTGGTGCAGTATAAAACTGATGAAGTCGGATATCCGGTATATTACCCACAAGGGCAAAAAAGAAACGAGGTATAACAGCCCAAGCACTATATAATACATCGCGCAAAGATAGGCAATGGGGGAAAGTAAACGAATGAATGGTGAATGAGTGAATGATGAAAACTATTACTCTCAAGACAAGAAACAATAAACATAAAACGATAAATCCGAATCCACAAACCCTAAATTCCCTTTCTCACATCGTCATAACACTATATTCTGCAGTAAATCGCTTTTTACTGGGTAATCGGTATTGTAATGCAACCCCCGGCTTTCGTGCCTGAAGATGGCCGACTTCACAATCAGATACCCAACAGTAATCATGTTTCTTAACTGGCAGAGCTGAGGTGATATTTCTGTGGCTTTGTAAAGCTCTTCTGTTTCTTCGTGCAGGAGGTCGAGCCGGCGCATAGCTCTTTCCAAACGGGTATTGGTGCGCACAATGCCCACATAATCGCTCATAAGCAACTGCAGTTCTTTGAGGCTTTGGGTAATAAGGATCATTTCTTTCGGTGCTGTAGTCCCTTCCGTGCGCCAGTCGGGAATGAATTGCCGGTTCCACCTGCCCCATTCCCCATTAAGCCCGTTATTTATTTTTTTTACTGTATCCATATATGCCCTGTGGGCGAATACCATTGCTTCAAGCAGGGAATTGCTGGCAAGGCGGTTTGCACCGTGCAGCCCGGTAGATGCACACTCACCGGCTGCATATAAATGATTTATAGAGGTACGACCCCATTCGTCTGTTTTTATACCCCCGCAACTATAATGCGCCGCCGGCGCCACCGGTATCATATTTTTTGTGATATCAATACCAATAGACAAACATTTATCATATATATTGGGGAAGTGATGCACAAACTTTTCTTTATCCATATGGGTGCAGTCGAGCCACACCTGTTCTGTTCCTGTTTTTTTCATCTCACTGTCTATAGCTCTGGCCACAATATCGCGTGGTGCAAGGTCTTTTCTCTCGTCATACCGTACCATAAACGCCTCTCCTTCACTGTTGCGCAGTATACCGCCATCGCCACGCACTGCCTCTGTTATTAAAAATGCCTGCCCCCTTAAGCCGGGTTCATACAAGGCGGTGGGATGAAATTGTATAAACTCCATATTCTCAATTCTGCCTTTGGCGCGATAAGCCATTGCCACGCCATCACCGGTAGCTATAGCCGGGTTGGTAGTAGTACGGTACACCTGCCCGTTACCACCGGTTGCCAGCAGGGTAATGGAGGCAAGTACTTTATCAATTTTTTTGGTTCGCAGATTCAGTGCATATACCCCGAAGCATTCAATATCGGGTGTGGATTTGGTAACAAGATAACCCAGGTGGTGCTGTGTAATAATATCCACCACAAAGCAATGAGTGATTACTTCAATATTAGGTTGTGATTTAATAGCTTCAAGCAATGCCCTTTCCAGTTCCTGCCCGGTTATATCCTTGTGATGCAGCACCCTGAACTCGCTATGCCCGCCTTCTTTTCCAAGGGCATAATCGCCATCTGGTTCTTTGTCAAACCTGGCACCCCATTTAATAATCTCCCGAATCCGGTCCACCCCTTCTTTTACCACTATTTCAACTATACCTTCATTACATAACCCATCTCCAGAAATAAGGGTATCTTCAATATGCTTTTCAAAACTGTCATTTTCTTTGTTCCATACACCGGCTATACCGCCCTGTGCGTATTTAGTATTGGTTTCGTCGGAAATGGTTTTTGTGAAAATGGTAACCTTTTTATCAGGACAGTCTTTTGCTACTTTGAGTGCATAAGTCAAGCCTGCTATTCCAGACCCAATGACAAGGATATCTGTTTGCATATTGATATTTCAATGTTTGCCGCAAGATAATTAAATGTGAAACGCGGTGGAGGGAATATATCATTTGTTATGCGTTAGTGCTATCCCTATTTTGTCCAATCTTCTAATTTAATACCACGAATACTTTGTCAAATTTTTTATCAAGATCAAACTTGCCTTTCATATAAAAGATGGCAATGTTTGTATCAATGAGATATTTTTTCAAAATGCTTCGATTTGTCTGGAAGAAACTCTGCTGTTACGGATTTCTTCAATAATTTCCTCAGCTGATTTTTTTGAGTCGAATGCACCAAAGGCTTTTTTAAAGGCAGACTTTTTGTAAGATAAGCCAGTCTTAACCGAGGCTGACAACTTAGATATTAGATCAAGTTTGTTGTCTGTACTCAAATTATCTAAAAGTCCTACATAACCGTCAACAATTGAAGAATTTATTTCTGTTGTTCTCATGGTCTCAAATGTAAAAAAAACTGAATATTTTTTTATTATCTGCCTATCAGGGTACAATCAGTTATGAAGCATGATGCCAAGTCTTTTCTTCAAACTTTGCCATACCGGTTTAATATCGGGCGACAGTTTGAAATATATTATTGACCAGCCATATAGTACAACAAAACAAACAGATCTTATCAACAAACCCGGAAAACCATGCAGGTTGCGGAAAGCAAAATAGCAAAGCATATAACAGACTGCAGCTATAAGAATTGTATATATTGATGCAGCATTGAAGGGTTGTAATTTGAATTTTATATATAAAAAAAGTAAACGAATGAAATTATATATGGAAGTGGAAACAAACGTAGCTACCGCCGACCCGATTATTCCATATTGTTTTACCAGTATATAAGTAGTGGGCAACATGATAACCAGTAATACTATTCCGCTTATCAGTTCAAACCTCCAGTAATTGGATGTGCCTATGATTTGTGCATTGAGCCCGGTGCCGAGATCAATTACTTTGGCCATACCCAAAAAAATAAAAACGGAGAACCCTAAAGCATATTCGGGTTTCAGGTTGAACGTATAAACTGCTTCAGTATAGTTGAGCGCTATCAGCGTGAATATCCCCGCCGCAAATAATAAAAGATTAATAGATGACCGCTGATAAATTTTTTGAAGTGTGGGGATATCCTTGTTCTTCCAAGCGTGAGAGAGATGAGCAATGGATGCTGCAACAATGCCACGCTGAGGAGCCTGTATGATACTGGTCATGGTTTGGGCCAGCGTAAATATGGCTGCCTGCGCCAGACCGTTTGGCAAAACAGAAGCAATCACCATCGTATCAAAAACCCCCGACAACGTAAATATCAGCATACCTGAATACACAAACGTGCAAAACGAAATGATTTTTTTTGAAAATCTGCGGGAGACCTTGCTTATAGAAAAAGTAAGATGCAGTTTGCCTTTTGCTGCCAGGTATATCAGCAAGCTCAGCGCAGCTACAGGATATCCTAAAACATACAACTTTATAAATACTCCGAAATTGCCGATAACCTGAAAAGAAAACAGCACTATCAGCAGGGTAGTCCACAATCTCCATTGCACTTCCCTGAGAAAATTGGTGACTACTGGTTTTTTAATACTTTGGGTATACGCTTCGAGAACAGAAAATACTGTAAGTCCAAAACCCATTGGAAATATCCAGAAATAATAATTCACCAGTTCCGGCGCATTAGTATTATATTTTTTGATAACAAGATCTTTAAAAACCCATCCACCCACAGCTACCAACACAAAGCCTGCAAGGCTAACCATCAGCGATAACGACAGTATATCGTTTTTCTGATCCGGAAGATAATGCTGATAGTATGGAAAAAATTTGAAAATAAAGGAAGGCATACCCAGCGTTGCCAGAGCCTGCATCATTGCCGAAATGGCTATAAATACCTGCGTAAGTCCATACTGATCGGCCGTAAACAGGTTTTCCCTGGTAAAAAAATACACATTTATCATACCCACTGCAAAGCCGATATAGATCACTATAGATGATATAATGCTTTGCCGTCTTATGGTACTCATGGGGTAAAGATAATCCCGTAAACTTTATGTAGGTGCAGGCGGTTTCTAAAAAATAATCAAAACAAAATGAATAGGGGGGTAACAAGTTGCTTTTCATCCTGTTTAATTACCGCACTATTTGCTGTTTTAACAACCACCCTTCTTTTTAGTTCTTATCCTTTTATCCCCTCTTGAGTTGTTGTACTATAAAATTCTTAAACCAATGCAGATGATGCTTAGAAATATCATAAATACAACTATTGGGTTTAAAACCCGTAAACTCCGGTTAAGTGTGGCAGGTTTGATACAGGCAATACTTCTCCCCAGAGGAGTTATTGCAGTTATACCGGCTTATAACCGGCAGCGGTAAGGGGGAGAGGGAGTGGGCAGAAAGAGGATGGGCTATGGGCTATAGAAAAGCGATTCACATTTACCATTCACCATTCATAACAAACACAACACTGGCTAAATAAACAGGGCTCATTTTATAACCATTAAACCTATTTTATATGCAGTCCGCATACATCCGGATCAAAGGTCCGCCATGCTTTGATACATAGTGTTATTCCAACTAAAAGCAGTTACATTTTTCTGTGTTAATAGAGATAACAGAGGTAAAAACCTAACAGTTGCCGTCAGCCGTTTTGCACTCAATGTAACAGTTTTAATTCCTCATTTTACAACAATATTATTTACACTATTTAAAAATTACCAGTCATGGCAAAAATTAAAAGACTTTCACTTGATGTGCGATTTGATGGCAAGCCTGTACAGGATGTATCGCTGATAGGCTACCTTTTTTATTGCAACGGCTTGTTTTTACAACGTCAGTTTGTAAAAGAAAACAGGCTTGAATTTAACCTGGCCGACGTGGGACCTGTAACAGGCAGGCCGCCAGGAGGTTTTGACAGCAAAGAATTGCGGGTATTTATAGCCCCTGCTACCGATAAAAAAGTTCAGCAGGTAACTACTATAGAAGAGCTGGAAAATTATAAACCCTATGAGGCTATATTAAACGCGGACCTGCAGGGCAATATCAATATACTGCCAATACCGGAGTCTATTTCGATATTTTGGCCTTTCTGCAATTGCAGGGTGATGGGAAAAGTGTCTAAATGGTTTCATTTTGGAAGTGAATGGACAGATCGCGCAGTATGCAGGGCCCGCGTGCATATTTGTGAAATTGATGCTATCCGGTATTGGATATACCGGATACCGGATAACATCATCGCAAAAATACCGGATGCTATTTTGCATCCCGAGGAAATCATTAAGCACCCCATACCAATTCCGGATCCGCCTCCTTTTGCAAAAAGAGCTATGAGTGCAGCAGGTGATAACGATGAAACCATTTTCAAATCTAAGTCTGCTGAACAACAAAAAATGGAAGCTGCTGCATCACTGCCCGAAATAAGCCTGGATATCAGGCAGCATCTTGCTTCAGGTAATCTTAACCTCATTCGTGAAACTATAGTAAACAATTACTCATTGTTTCATCCCTGGTTTTGCCTGTGGCCCTGGTGGTGGCCTTATTTCTACCGCTGCTCCGAGCGCAAGGTAGTATATACAGATGCTAATGGTCGCTTCGACACCAATATCTCTTATCTCTGTTTTGGTGACAAACCGGATATTTATATCTGGATTGAATACCTCATCAATGGGGTGTGGACTACAGTATATCATCCTCCAATTCCATGCTACACTTACTGGGATTATGCATGTGGTACTAATATTAATATTCACATCACCGATCCGCGGGTTCCGGGCGACTGCTGCTGCAATTGTCCCATACCCGGCGAACTGGTATGGATTAGGAGTATTGGCAGTACCAGCGTTTCCCATATCAATCAGTTCAACCTGTTGCAACCTCCACCCGGACAGGCGGTTAACTACAATCGTATAGGGCTAACTGACGCATCGGCTATTTATGACGGGTTCTTCACTACAACCGTTGGAGACTATAAACGTCCGTTTGGGGGTGCACTTGGATTTTACATGGGCTTTGGCAGCGACCTGCCCAGCGCCGGTATTTATCACTACCGCTGGCGTTACAGGAAAGTGGCAGATGCCGACCTCACTGCCGTTGCCGGGAGCTGGGAAACCCTCAACAACGTGGAGATGAAAGCTTATGATTTTACATTTATTGATTCTAATGGCGACGAACAGATTGGACATGACAGTATAAAGCTTGGGCCTTTTACCGTTGGTGCAAATAATGATCTGTATATCATCCCACCTTCAACACCGGCTATGGCTCCATTCAACAGAGCTGAAACAGACCCGCAATGGTATGAACGTACCCATAATACACATACCATTAGCGCAAACTCTGCAGAACTGAAAAACGGGAGTATGAATGGTGGTGACGGCTTGTATGAATTTAAACTGGAAATGTTTGACCAGGCGGGTAACCAACTATTCAATCTTCCGAAGACATTGTTTAAGGTACCGGATTACAATGACGCAGACACCAGTGTGAATGCACCTAACGAATATCTGTATGGTGCTACAGTGTCAACAGCGGATGCATTTAAAATGCTGGTGCGAATTGACAACAGCCAGTGTCAGTCACAAATTTTCACGGTGAATGTAAATGGGTTGCCTGCATCCAGCGATTGCTGTGGATTTGTAAAATACAAACCCGTTGGCGTGGAAGCCGATCTGGAACTGACGTTCCTGGCAACACATCCCAATGATTTTTCCGTATTCAAATTTGACGTATCAAAAGGCACCTGTGGGCCGGTATCAAATGCTGATGCTACCGGAATGGTGATTGACAGTGCATCGGGTTATACACTCAGTGCGGGTATATACAGCAAACATTTTACCCCGCAACAATTGCTCGATACCTGCTACAACAATGGCGCCGGTAAAGCAGCTTTTGCCGAAACACTGTCTGTGATAGCCATGGCTACCGATGGTACATACAGGCAAACCGGCAAAGATGCACCCTACAGGGTGGCAGCTTTTGCACTTGAACCATAATGGATTCTGTAAGACTACAGCGGCAACCCATGCCCTGTAGTCTTTTTAGGATTAACTTCTTAATACCGATGAATATATCAGCCTTTCTGATAACGGCACTGGCCGTATGGCGGATCACTCACCTGCTTGCAAAAGAAGACGGTCCTTTTGACATTATTTTTACATTGAGAAAAACTGCAGGAAATGGTTTTTGGGGAAAATTGCTTGACTGTTTTTATTGCTGCAGTATATGGATAGCCCTGCCTTTTGCAATAGGGCTCAGTGATGGACTGGTAAATATATTTGTCAACTGGCTGGCACTCTCCGGCGCAACCTGCCTGCTGGAGCAGGCTACAACACAAAAAAATAACCGGAATAATAATGATATACCGGAATATACTGAAGACTAAATAATAAATTCTATGTGCAATTGTGGAAATAAAAGAGCAACAGTAAGTACATCACCATTTTCATCTTTAGTTAACAAACCTGTACAGCAGGAAAAAATGTGGCCGGATATTGCTTTTATCTATACCGGCAAAACAGCCCTTACCGTAAAAGGATCCGTAACCGGTAAACAATACCGGTTTGGCGCACCTGGTATGAACCTGCTGATAGACTTCAGGGATGCTGCCACAATGATGAACCTGCCGGTGTTGAAAAGAATAAAATAAAAAGCAAGTTTTGCTATTGCGTCAAATCGGCTGTAAAAAAATTACAACCTGTCAAGAGGACTCTTAATACTTTTTATTGCTGGTGCCGAAACATGGGTATATCGCATAGTTGTTTTAACATCATTATGCCCCATCAGTTTTTGAATAAAAGTGATGTCGGTTCCATGCTCCAGCAAATGGGTGGCATAGCTGTGGCGTAAACCATGGATACCAATTGTTTTTTTGATACCTGCTTTATTCATAGCAGACTTAAAAACAAGCTGGGCGCTTCTGATGCTATAGGGTCCCCCGCTTTGTCCCTCAAACAAAAATTTTTTAGGTTGAAATACTATATAATAATTTCTCAAATCTTCAAGAACAGATTGAGGAAGGTTCACATATCTATCTTTTTTACCTTTTGCGCATTTTATTAAAACCCGCATACTCATACTGTCAATATCTTCGATTTTCAGGTTTATGATTTCGCTTACCCTTAATCCCATTCCATAACAAAGCCGAAGGATCAATTTGTGTTTAATATTATCGGTAACAGCAAATATTTTTTTTACTTCATCAGTGTTAAGCGCCTTAGGCAACAGCAAAGGTTTTTTAGGGCGTGGGATATCAAAAAACATTTTTTGTTGATGGAGTACCGCTTCGAAATAAAATTTTAATGCATTCATCCTGCTATGGATATGGTTTTCGGAAAGTTTCAATTCCCTGGCACAATACAAAAAATAACTTTGCAACTTATTGGGTGAAAGATTTGAAACCGGATAATCCCTGAGGAGATACAATAGTTGAGCAAATTCTAAGGAGTAGGTGCGAACGGTATTTGGCGAATACGCTTTCAGTATCATCATATTCTGAAATTTTTCAAACTCAAG
>JAFDXG010000180.1 GCA_018268105.1 Bacteroidota bacterium
GAAAACACCCGATTACTCAATTTTTAATACCAAAAACTCAATGAGTATATACAGGAGACTTTAGATAGAGTAATATTGTCAAGGTTTTTCATAAGATATTGGATTAAATGGGCATTGATTTCTATCAAAGCCCTTTTTTTTGAGCCTCCTCAGGTACTGAGGTTATCTTTCGGGCAGTATAATCATAGCAGACCATGCCTGTTTTAGCAGTGGCTACTGTTTCTGTTTTATCATATTTTATTACATCTATTTTATATACAATATCAAAACTTATTTTTTCAAAGTCCTGCATAGCAACAGATACCAGCAATATATCTCCATAAAATATTTCTTTTTTGAAATGTATGGCTACATCGCTCATGATCAGTCCTGTACCAAAGAAGTTTTTTTCATCGCAGCCCCATTGTTTCAGGAATTGCACCCTTGCTTCATGAATAATGGATAGTATGCTGTCATTACCAGCATGTCCGCCATAATTAATATCAGTAATGCGGATGGGAATTGTGGCTTGAAAAGAAAATGTTTTGGGAATATCCAGCTTTATCCTTGCCATATAGTTGGTTTGGTATAAAGTTAATCCTGGAGTGTAAAGGAGAAAAATTAATTCCTGATATTTTGATCCAGCAGACGCATCAGCTCCGGGATATCCATGAAGTTGGAGGGTGCAGGCATAAAAGTAGCATTATTTACTTCTTCTTTCCAGGTTCTGAAACGGTTTTTCCAATACCGGCTTTCTTTTAAGATAACATCTAATAGTTCTTCGGTATTGCTGCCATTCAAATATTGAATTGTATTTCTGAATTTGGAAGATACCCGTATTGATTGTCCGTCGGGACCCGTCATAAAAAAATAGCTGTTGGGAAGATCCAAAAGTGTTACATCTTCCCTGATTTCACCTTTAAGGTTGCGTACATGTCTGCTAAAGCCTTCATGTACATCGTACCTGTCAGTTACAGAAGCGGGCACCGGTGATACTGCAGCCATAGTTGGTAACTGAAAGCTATGTTCAGAAAAAGATTCAATAGCATCATTACTAAATCTGGTGGATTTAAGTTTTTTGTTGATATCTGATGCAGAAGCAATATATTTTTTCCCGCTTGAACTTGCCTGAGTTTCTTTCCGGATATAAGGAGAAACCGGTTGTTGAGTAGTTGCAGGGATTTTTGGTTTTACCACAGCCGTTTCATGTTCAACTGCTTTTTTGCTGAAGAAATAATTGGAAGTAAAAAACAATATTCCAATGATAGACGCCGCCGCAGCTATTCTGAAAATAGTGGGTATATTTATTATTATTACCTTTTTTTCTTTTGCCGGTTCTATTTGCTCTAAAATATTTTGCCATACTGTATTGGGAGGCAATATGGTTGCATTTTTAAGCTGTGTTTTGAAAATTAGATGATCATTTTCTAAATCGTGAATAATATTATCCCACAGTTCAGGGGGAGGTGAAATTTCTGCATGATTAAGCCTGTCTTTGAACAAAAGATGGTCATTGTCCAGATCATGAACAATTTTGTCCCACACATTTTCGGGTGGGTTTACTTCATATTCATATAGTTGTTTATTCCATTTCATAGTGTGATCAGGAAAGCTTATTCGGCAGGTGTTTTCTTGGTACGAATAATATTTTGTAAAATACTTTTTGCTCTTGCCAGTTGCGATTTACTTGTGCCCTCACTGATACCTATCATTTCTGCAATCTCCTTGTGCGAATAGCCTTCAATTACATAAAGATTAAACACCGTTCTATAACCTGGCGATAACTGTTGAATCAGTTTTATCAGGTCTTTCATACTTAGCGAATCGAAAGCAGAAATTTCTTTGGCCTCCAGGGCGTTTTCCTGGGCTTCTGTTACCTGGTAGGTGTTCACCTGACGGCGATAATGTTCTATCGCCGTGTTTACAAAAATTCTCCTTAGCCATCCTTCAAATGAGCCTTCACTCCTAAACATATGCAGATTTTTGAAAACTTTTACAAATCCATCCTGCAATATGTCCTGTGAGTCGTCTGCATTGTTTGAATACCGGAGACAAACCGCATACATTTTAGGAGAAAATCGTTGGTACAATGCTTCCTGCATACGCCTTTCACCGGCAAGACAGCCCTTTATTAAGTCGCTTTCTTCCACCGGATGGTTGCTTTGTATAGCCATTTTAATTAAATATTGAGCTATGGTAAAAATACCCCTTTACCTGTATTGTACAAACAAGCGGAGTTTTCATTATTTATTTAGCAAAAAATCAATGAGTTTTTGAACAGCTTTAGCCCGGTGGCTGTACTTGTTTTTCTCTTCCAATGTCATCTCTGCAAAACTGAGATCGGCTCCCTCGGGTACAAATACCGGGTCGTAACCAAATCCGCCGGAACCTCTTTCTGCATCAAGTATACGGCCTTTGCAGGTACCTTCAAAATGGTAGATTTTACCTCCCAGGATTAATGCAATCACCGTGCGAAAACGGGCTTCTCTTTCGGGTTTACCCTTTAACTTATACAGTAATTTATCAATATTGGCTTTAAAGTTGCGTGATTCACCGGCATAACGGGCGCTTTTTACACCTGGTTCCCCATTGAGCGAAAGTACTTCCAACCCGGTATCTTCTCCAAAGCAGTCCATTTGAGTAAGATTAAAAATAGTAGTAGCCTTTGTGTCTGCATTTTCTTCAAGGGTATTATAGGGTTCAGGGATTTCAACATCAATGCCTGCATTCCTGAGGGAGATAATTTCAAATTTCCCGTTTAGAAAAGCTTGTATTTCTTCAGCTTTATGCTGGTTATTGGTGGCAAAAATTAAACTTGGTTGCATGATGTTTCTATAGTTGAAAAATAGTTTTCAAATTAGCCCATAATATTGCTTTTGCCGGTTTATCATTTTCAAGTACCTTCAGAGACGGAGCAGAAAGGTAAGTGATATTGTTGTACTTGTGTACCTGAAAATGAGGAAACTGTAACGGCAATCCTATATCGTTGTGATCCACGTCGAAAAGCAAGGAGATAATCGGCCGGGTGGTTTTAAAAATAGCAGTATAACCGCAATCCTTCATATTGTTAATATTCACGAGCGCTACATCGTCCATTGTTAGTTTACAGGCATTGAGTATTCCGGTCAGAAAGCTGAATGCTTCTTCAGTAAGAAAAGAGGCTTCATTGGAATTTATGAGTATCGTAATGTTTTTTTTGTTGGCCCCCAGAAATCTTATATCCTGAGTTATTACTGTTGTTGGAGGACAGTTTTCGGCTTTGATATCCAAATCTACCAATGGCAGGGTATATAAGCGGATCAGCGTTTCACCGGATAGTTGTATGTTTTGTAAACTCATAATTTTTCATTATGGGCGGCTTCGCCGCCACAGACTTTTTTCGTTTCTTTGTGGCAAAAATAGTGTTTTATGATTGCCGCAATGGATATCAGGGTTACAAAAGCTGAAAGAAGCAAGCTGAATGATATATCGCTTGAAAATCTTCCTTTTGGAAAATATTTTACAGATCACATGCTTGAAGCAGAGTATGAAAACGGTAAATGGGTGAACATAGAAATTAAACCCTACCAACCACTCGTTCTCGATCCTTCTCTTGCCGCACTTCATTACGGCCAATCTATTTTTGAAGGCATCAAAGCATATAAAGATTCAAGTGGAAATGCTTTTATTTTCAGGCCATATGATAATTTCAGACGATTTAATCTTTCTGCAGTTAGAATGAATATGCCGGAAATACCAGAAGAAATATTTATTGAAGGTATGCGTCAACTCATAGCACTCGATCAGGACTGGATCCCTGCCAAAAAAGACCATTCTCTGTATATACGTCCTTTTATGTTTGCTACAGATCAGATGTTGGGAGTTCGTCCCTCACAAACGTATAAGTTTCTGATCATTCTCAGTCCCACAGGTCCATATTATGCAAAACCAATGAAGATAGCAGTAGAAGAAAGATACACTCGTGCGGCTCCCGGCGGAGTAGGTTTTGCCAAGAATGCGGGCAACTATGGTGGTAGTCTGCTTGCAGCATCTATAGCTCAGCAGCAGGGTTATGATCAGGTATTGTGGACGGATGCTTTTGAGCACAAATGGCTGCAGGAAGTAGGGATGATGAATGTGTATTTTGTGATTGATAATGTGGCAATTACACCGTCTCTTGAAGAAGAAACTATACTTAACGGTGTAACCCGCAATAGTGTAGCTACCCTACTCAAAGACATGGGAGTAAAAGTTGAAGAGCGACGTATTAATATTGACGAAGTGATAGCTGCACATAAAGAAGGCAGATTGCAGGAAGTATTCGGGACGGGCACTGCAGCTACTATTGCAATGATCCAAAAATTGAAATACCGGGAATATGTTATGGAATTTGATGATAGCCATTGGAAGTTGAGTAGCCAGGTGAAGCAGAAAATGAATGAGATAAAAGAAAGAAAGGTTCCCGATACCTATAATTGGTTAGTAAACGTGTAAAGTTGAAAAAAATCTTCTTTTGTGAATTTGAGTATATAAAATTTTGGTATTTTATACGAAGGCGCTTACCTTTGCCGTCCCAAAAATAAAAGGTTAGAATGCCTACAATACAACAATTAGTAAGAAAAGGTAGAGAGATCATCAGGGCAAAGAGTAAATCCAGGGCGCTGGATAGCTGTCCTCAGCGTCGTGGGGTATGTACCCGTGTGTACACCACTACTCCTAAAAAGCCTAATTCTGCACTCCGCAAAGTGGCAAAAGTACGTTTAACAAATAAAGTAGAGGTGATTGCCTATATACCCGGTGAGGGGCACAATCTTCAGGAACACTCAATCGTATTGATCCGCGGAGGTCGTGTTAAAGATTTACCAGGGGTACGGTATCATATTGTTAGGGGGAGCCTTGATACTGCCGGAGTAAAAGATCGTAAGCAAAGCCGGTCTAAGTATGGTACTAAAAGAGAAAAAGCGAAGAAATAAATATTGTTTTGATATAATAACAAGTTAAAACAAGTTACAATTTAATATAGTATGCGTAAAGCACAAGCCAAAAAATTACCGTTAGCACCAGATCCAAAATTCAACGATAAACTGGTTACAAGGTTTGTAAACAACCTGATGTGGGGTGGTAAAAAGAGCACAGCATTTGAAATTTTCTATAATGCCATAGACCGTGTATCTGGCATTTCCGGTGAAAATGGTTATGAAGTGTGGAGGAAAGCATTAAATAATGTTACTCCTTCTGTAGAAGTAAGAAGTCGCAGAATTGGTGGTGCTACCTTCCAGATTCCTGCCGAAGTTCGCCCGGACAGGAAAATCTCTTTAAGCATCAAATGGCTTGTTCGTTATAGCCGTGAAAGAAATGGTAAGACTATGGCTGATAAACTGGCAAATGAAATTATTGCGGCCAGTAAAGGCGAAGGTGCTGCATTTAAAAAGAAAGAAGATACACATCGTATGGCTGATGCCAATAAGGCATTTGCACATTTCAGAGTGTAACAGTATAATATTTTGTTTTAGTTTTTTCCCTGTTGCATACCTTGTAACAGGGTTTTTTATTTATTTAACGTGAAAAACAGGGCACTAAAAATCTTGTTGATATTGTTGATCCACGGCAGGGGATTTACTCAGGAAAAGGATGTGGGTTCATGGCATACTATATCAGCTCAGTTAAATTCAAAATCAAAATGGTTGGGTTTTGCAGAAATCCAAACTCGTTCCAGGAAGCTTACCGATCAGTTCTTTTATTATGAATTAAAAGGGGGCATTGGTTATAATGTACTGCCCAATTTCTCTGCACTTCTTGCCGTTGGAAGATATGCTACATATTCAGGAGACGGTAATTATGAAAAACCTCTGAATAAAGAAGAGTTCAGAATATGGCAGCAACTAACATTCAGTGATCGTCTGGGGAGGCTAATGTCAGATCATCGGTTCAGGGCCGAACAACGGTTTATACATGATGATAAATATCGCAATCGCTTTCGTTACCGGTTGAATCTTGTATTGCCTTTGTCACACAAAGAGCTCATCCCCAATACATTTTATCTGACAACTTTTAATGAAATATTTCTCTCTAATAGGGCGCCTCATTTTGAGAGGAACAGGATATTCGGTGGAGGGGGCTATGTATTTTCTAAAATGCTTACCACGCAGGCAGGATATTTATATCAATATGATTATTCGCCCCCTTCAACTATTGGTAAGCAGTTTATTAATCTCTCTTTAGTACTGAAATTAACAAGATAGAGAAGAGAAAAGTTTGAAACAGTAAATTAATAATCAGCTTTGCAGGATGATTATTTATTTGTATTTTTGCGCCGCCAAAAAAGAAATAATTAGATAATGAGAGGTATTTTCTTTGATTTGGCATACTATGAGAGTATCCCCCACAATATCATTTTAATGATTCCCGACTGAAAAGGGAAGTTTCAAATATTATTTTTTCGTTTTAACATTTATTCCAAATTGTAATTTATGGCAGATTTAAAATTTCAAAGAAACTTTGGTATTGCGGCGCATATTGATGCCGGTAAAACCACAACTACTGAACGCATCCTACGCTATACGGGTATGATTCACAAAACTGGTGAAGTACACGATGGCGCTGCTACCACCGACTGGATGGAGCAGGAAAAAGAAAGGGGTATTACCATTACCTCTGCTGCCGTAAGTTGTCAGTGGAATTTTCCTACAGACAAGGGTAAGGTTACTCCTGATACAAAAAAATTTTATTTTAATATAATAGATACTCCGGGGCACGTTGACTTTACTGTTGAGGTGGAGCGTTCAATGCGGGTATTGGATGGATTGATTGCCTTGTTTTCTGCAGTTGATGGTGTAGAACCTCAGTCGGAAACTGTATGGCGTCAGGCTAATCGTTATAAAGTTCCACGCATTGGTTTCGTGAACAAGATGGATCGTGCCGGTGCAGATTTTTTGAATGTAGTTAAGCAGGTAAAAGAAATGCTGGGAGCAAAAGCTGTTCCCTTACAGTTACCTATAGGGGCAGAAGATAATTTCAAAGGTGTAGTTGACCTTATTAAAATGAAAGGTATCATCTGGCACATGGAAACAGAGGGAATGACCTTTGATGAAATAGAAGTACCAGCAGAAATGCTGGAAGAAGTGAACGAATGGAGGGCAAGCTTAGTTGAAGCTGTAGCTGAGTATGATGACAAATTGATGGAAAAATTCTTTGACGATCCAAACAGTATCACCGAAGATGAAATGCATGAAGCTATCCGTAAAGCTACGGTTGATCTCAGCATTGTACCAATGATGTGTGGTTCTTCTTTCAAAAATAAAGGAGTGCAAACTGCTCTTGATGCAGTTTGCCGTTACCTGCCTTCACCGGTAGATATTGATGCCATTGAAGGTACAGACCCGGATACTGGAGAAACAATTTCACGTAAGCCCGATCCAAAAGAGCCTTTTGCCGCATTAGCTTTCAAAATTATGACAGATCCTTTTGTAGGACGTCTTGCATTTTTCAGAGCATATTCCGGACATCTTGATGCCGGTTCTTATGTGCTTAATGTAAGAAGTGGTAAAAAAGAGCGTATCAGCCGTATCATGAAAATGTTTGCCAATAAACAAAACCCGGTTGATTTTATTGAGGCTGGCGATATTGGAGCAGCAGTAGGATTTAAGGAGATTAAAACAGGAGATACACTTTGCGACGAAGATCATCCTATAGTATTGGAAAACATGTTTATTCCTGAACCAGTGATTTCTATTGCTATTGAACCTAAGACGCAAGTTGATGTTGATAAAATGGGTATAGCAATTGGGAAACTGGTGGAAGAAGATCCGACACTCCGTGTTGTGACTGACGAAGATACCGGACAGACAATCCTGAAAGGTATGGGTGAACTGCATCTTGAAATCATCGTAGACCGTATGCGTCGCGAATTTAAAGTTGAAGTTAACCAGGGCGCTCCCCAAGTGGCCTATAAAGAAGCTTTCACGGCTACTGTGGAACATCGCGAAGTATTGAAAAAGCAAACCGGTGGACGTGGTAAATTTGCCGATATCGTATTCGAAATAGGACCTGCTGATGAAGAATGGCTGAAAGAAAACCCTGGAAAATCATTCCAGTTTGTAAATGATATTTTTGGTGGATCAATTCCCCGCGAGTTTGTACCTGCAATACAAAAGGGCTTTGAAAATGCAATGGGTACAGGTGTATTGGCTAACTACCCGCTAGAACATATGAAAATACGTGTGTTTGACGGAAGTTATCATGATGTAGACTCTGACTCCATGTCGTTTGAGCTTTGTGCTAAAAGCGGATTCAGGGAAGCTGGCCGTAAGGCAAAACCGGTATTACTGGAGCCTATTATGAAAGTAGAAGTATTGACACCTGATCAGTATATGGGTGACGTTACCGGCGACATTAACCGCCGCCGCGGAATATTGGAAGGTATGGATAACCGCAACAATTTGCAGGTGATCAAAGCCAAAGTTCCCCTGAGTGAAATGTTTGGTTATGTGACCCAACTCAGGTCGCTTACGTCCGGACGTGCCACTTCTACTATGGAATTTAGTCACTATAATCCTGCTCCAAACAATATCTCAGAAGAAGTGATAGCAAAAGTGAAAGGGAAAGTGACTGCTTAATAAAA
>JAFDXG010000181.1 GCA_018268105.1 Bacteroidota bacterium
CCCGACTTTTCTGCTGCAAAAGCTTCCTTTCTTATTTCATCAACTTGCCCGAGACAGGGTCTTACATTCATAATTCCAGATTTTTGGAAACAATCCTCTTAAGGCCATATGATGTCTTCCACAAGTATAACCGGCAATATAGTGATAATGCGAGACGTGAAAAGAGAAAAGTGAGAGGTCGACCATGTTAAAATATTTTTAAAAAATTTATTTTTGAATGAGTATATTTAATTTAATCTTTCTCTTAAAGAAATTAACCAATTTTTTATCACTACGCCATTGGATAAGGGTTAATACTTACTTGTTTAAAAATTGAATGACTTAACCCGGTGTTTTGATAACGATTTTGTTAACGGCCCTAATAAACTTCTGTATTAATCCAATCAATCTTACTACAAGATGCACTTTCAAAGCATCTCTTAAGTTATTACAATAACTGGAATAGGCATTGTGACACTTAGGTTGTTTTCTGTTAAGTAACATAGCGCTTTGTCAAACGTGAGAAATGAAAAGTGGAATATACTTTCGCCTTCATCTTCTCGCTTTTACAATAAAATACAGACATAATTTGCTTGTCTTAATAATATCATTAACTAATAAATTCTAAACCATAACCATGAAAATATCAAATTTTGTTTCTGTCATTATTATTATGGGATTTAGTTATTGCAGTAACAGCAATAATTACCCAAAGGAAGTAATGTCAACATTGAATTTCGCTGGCTCAAATGCCAATGAGCTTAGACGTGTGTTGGATCACTACGCGAAAGATCCCTTAAAATTTAAAGCAGCGTGTTTTTTGATTTCAAACATGAAGAACCGAGGATCAGAAACAGTTGCTGGTGAAATTCCTTCTATTGTAAAAAAGTCATTTATTTTTATTGATTCGTTAACTAAGACGACCTACTTCTCAAGACAAAACAACAGACTTTTCGAGCTAACGGATTATTTGAATTCGCAGCTAGATACCAATGATTTTTTGCCAACTGAAGATATTGTTGATTCTCTGGTGAATTGGAAATTTGGTGTCTCCGAAGAAGTCCAAAAAATGAAGCATGAAACTCTTCTTTTTTGGAGAAAAACAGATAGTGTTCGGGATAGATTACTGGAAAACATTCAGCCTGCTCAACCTATAGAAACGTCTTCTATGGACGTAAACAGAATAAAATCGGATTGGCTGATAAGGCACATTGAGAATGCATTTAAAATGTGGAAAAAATCTCCATTCGCTAAAAACATGAATTTTGATGAATTTTCTGAAACTTTATTATCATACCGGTCGTTGAATGAATTCATAGATATGGATTTACCTTCTGATTCTTGTTATAACCTCTTTAAAGATATTCTTAAGATAAATAATAATGATATTGCAAAAAGTATACAAAGCCTGAACTTTTATATCTACGCGGCTGATTGCTTGGAAGATAATGGGAAAAATCTAGGGTACTTAGGGTTTTATGACATACTGCAATTTTATAAATACGATTGTGATAGGCATTCCGAGTGGACTGTAAGAATATTGAACGCCTGCGGGGTTCCCGCTTATCTGGATTTTACTTCAGGTTTTTTTATCAGAGATAAGATGCATTTTGGCGTTTCAGTCCGTGACTCAACCGGAAAGTATCATCACTTCTCTCCGAAATGGCAGCAAATTGATGATACAGCCCATTCAAAATTATTTTCGAAAGTTTTTCGAAATACCTTCAGCTCTCAAAAAAGCTGCCCGGTTAATCTGAAGCAGGAAAATGAAGAAGTGCCACCAGTCTTTTCAGACTCCCATATTAAAGATGTAACCGGAGATTTTCATAAGATTACAAACATTTCTGTCAAGTGTGATACTTTTCCGAAAGGTATCAATTTAGGTTATCTGGCTATTTTCACACCTAAGGGATGGAAGCCGATTGGCTGGGGTATAATAAACAAAAAAGATAAATCAGTAGCCTTTGAAAATGTACCGAAAGATGCGGTATATATCGCAGGCTTTTATGGCGACGGCCAATTTATTGCATTCTCCCAGCCATTCTTTTTAAATACTCAGGGAAATACCTCTTTTATTAACCCGAACTATCAAAACACACAAAATTTGCACCTTTTGAGAAAATATCCTCTTAAACCTCATCTCGTTGCCCACATGCTTGATATGGTTAGCAGCAGAATTGAGGCTGCGAATAAAAAAGACTTTAGTGACGCAGTGATCTTGCATACATTAGAATACGCTGATCTCAAAGACTTTGGGATCAAAGCAATTACAATCAATAGTAAGAAGAAATACAGATATGTTAGGATAGTTCCACCCAAGGGGAAAATGCTAAATATTGCGCTAATAGAAATTCTTTCAAAATCAAAAACTTATAGAAAGGTATTAACACATGACTTACCGTATATTCTATCTCTACAAGATACGTCGCTGCAAAACAACATTGGAGTAAAGAAAATCACCTTTCGTTTTTTACCAAACAGCCAAAATCTGACTAAAATTGTCGATGGGAGCATGGAAACCTTTGCTTCCACACCTCAACTTGGCATAGATTTAATAAGCTCACAAGAAATAAAGCAAATAAGAATTGCCCCCCGAAATGCAAATAACGGAATAGTAGCTGGTAATACGTACAAGCTATATTATTACGACAAAGAATGGAAAGAGAAAGAGCAGCAAACAGCTAAATACAATTACTTAGATTTTAATGAGTTGCCTACAGGTACAATATTTTGGTTACAAAATCTTAACGGAGGAAAAGAAGAGCTGCCCTTTATATATACCAATAATAGGCAGGTATTTATAAATAACAATGAATTAATTAAATCATTTGGTAATAGCACGTTTTAGACATCTTAAATAAAAATTAATTGTGTTTATGTTAAGATATGACTTATACCGATTAGAATCTATTGACAGACTGATAAGAATTAAAGGTACTGGTAGCCCACGATGCTTTGCCAAGAAACTTGGTATATCAGAAAGGACATTGTATGAATACCTTTCCTTCATGAAGGATTTAGGTGCACCGATCGGATATAATAAATTTAGGGAAAGTTATTACTATACTTCAGAGGGTGGCTTTAATTTCAATTTCCAATATCATCGTAATACAGTTTAACCGCATTATCTACATTTTCCATTTAAGAATATTTCAGCTTCTTTCTTGATTTGAGTAACCCTATTCGACGATATTTTAACAGGTTGCTCTAATATTTGATTTGCGATTTCTTTTGCAGTTTGGCAGTAATTTAATCGCTGGGCAAGTTGCATCATCTCATACTTTGGAGTAAACTTATTAGGAACATAGTATGAAAACCAGAGGTATCTATCAAATGCTTCTTTTAAGTTTCCAGTACGCTTGAAACACTGAGCTAAAGCCAACTGAACTTCATAAGATGTAACATATTTTTCACTTTGAATATACATTTTAATCGCCGGAACAATTGCTGAGTCGCTTGTCTGAAGAAGGTTTGCAAAGTCAACCAAAAAGCGGCCACGGTTATTCATATAAGGATAAATACTTCGCATCTCCGTAATTCTTTGTTTGGTATTAGTCATTAATTTACTCTCTTTCCATTTTGCAGTATAATACTGATCGCGAATTTCGAAACTCAGAAAATAGATTATAATTACAATTGCTATTCCAAGTAAATAATTGAGTCGTGATAATATGTTTATGGTATTTGAATTTATTCTCTGCTTATATAAATAAATAAGGCAAATTAACAGCGCCCCAAGAAAATAAGTGCAATGCCATGTATAGGTGGTTGAGCCTGAAATCAAAATAGACAGCAACAAACACCTAACCATTATAGGAAATGTTTGATCATCTTTAATGAAAATAGGACGAAATAAAATAAATATGATAATCAAAAATCCTATTATTCCAATCTCTGAAAGAAGTTCAACGAATTCGTTAAATGAAAGGTAAGAGGTATCGGCTGATAATTTTAACGAGGGGTTTAATTCACTATTTTTACGGAAAAATTCACTTTGCCAGTGAGGATAAAAGTACGAAAATCTTCCAAATCCAACACCTGTAACAAAATTTTTAGGACTAATAGAGCTAACAACCTGTAGCTTTAATATCCTACCATTCGTTGATCCTCTCTTAATATTACCTAAGAACATTCCTAATAGCAAAAGGGTGCAGATAATGAAAAGCCATTTGCCTCTGTCACATACATACGATTTAATAACAATAAAAAGTTGCCTCCCATGCAAAAAGCAAAGACTTCCTAGTAACATTACCAAGGATGTTCTTGATTGACATAAATAAATTAACGTAATAAAGAATATCAGCAAGAGAGTTTTAAAAAAAATGACAAGCCTTTTTCTCTTTGAGCAAAATTGAATATAATAAGCTATTATCGGAAAATGAAAAACAAGATAGCAACAAAATATTCCGGAATTATTAAAAGGCCCATTAAAATGTATTGGTATTTCGGAAATGCTAAAAAAGGGAATTTTTAAAAGCAAAAATGTAGAAAAAAAAAAAAGGGCAACCATCATGATAATCGAAGACAACAAAACAATGTGCATTTTTCTTTTAGATAGAAATACTATCGCACAGGGGCCAATTAACACGAACGAACATACAGTTGAATAATGTTGATTATTTCTCGAATAATCAGATGAATGACAATGGATACTATACAATATTAATCCTATCATCATTATTATTACCGCATACATTTCCGCAGTAGTCTTAACGGATTTATAGATCAGACTAACGGCCATAAACAAAAGCAATGTTATACTAAGAAGAAGAGAGTAATTTTGTGGCTCATAAGAAACTGGTGCAGAAAAGGAAAAAGGCTCGTATATACCATATACATATATTAGTAGGAGACAGAGTAAGATCGAAAAGGTTATTTTCATTTTATAGTCCTTTGTATAAGGTAATCATACATCAACAAATTAGCTGGTAGTGTTTAGTAGCCTGGGTAAATAGTTTACAGTTGGGATGTAGAAAACTTAATCACCATTATCGTTCTACTTCTTGCAATTTCATTGCACCACACACAATTCCACTTTACTTTAACTGTGCAATGTCGAAGATAATTTTATTTCTTGCTTTTTGCCATTTTATATAAAATATTTTCTACTGCAATGAGTACGCAGTGAGAGCTACTAATTTTACTCTTGTCTACTTAAATCCGATTGGGTATCATTTTCAAAACGAGCAAATTCACTTTATCGAAATATTAATGTATTATGACCTTCTATTCTGCTCCACATATTCACTTAACCATTAAACAAAACACAATCATGAAACAATTATTCACCATTCTGGCATTCTTATGCCTCACTTTTACCAATTGTTCTAAACTTGAATCCGAATTTCCAAAAGAAAAAAATCTTTCTTCTCAAAGCGAGACTTCAAAAGAATATTCTTCTTTTATACAATCTCTGGTAATTTCATCCAGGTCGTCAATCGGAGTTCAAGGAAGTATTAAGTCTGACGTTCAGCAATTAATTAAGATTGATTATTTTATACTAACTAAAATTGCAGAATCGTCAATCACTTTATCAGAAATCAAGACACTAACTGACGATGAATTGATTCGCAGGAACGTGTTTGGCGCATCTGAGTGGGATTCCTTAAAGTCTATAATTAAAGCAACTGGAAGCAGTTTGCGTAGCAAACTTGGCTCAGCAGCAACCGCGGAATGTCTATCTTGCAACACTGATGAGTCAGAAAAATTAAATAAACTTTCTCATATAGTCGGTTTGCTTAGAGACAAGCAGCAAAACTACGTAAGTCAATTTTCTTCATATCTGAACAAACTAGCACTTATGGATTTTCCATCCGGGACTTCCACCCCGATGGTTCAGGAATCTGAGGGAGGAGATGGACCAGACTGTTCGACAGCTTTTTATGTTTGTCTCGGCACGTGTTCTCTTGTGACAGAAGGAATAGGTGCGGCGGCGTGTATTTACCTATGCGCTTGTTCTTATTGCCAATTAAAACCGCCAGGTTGTTAAGACTAAAGGGGAAATATAATATACCTCTTCTTTTTATTATGGAAATCAATTATCTTAGTACAAATATAAATTGATATGAACATCTCTGAATGGATAGTGATCACTGTATTTATTGTTGCCCTTCTCTTTATCAATAGATTTTTGAGCAAAAGATACCAGAGCAAAGTAGATCCTGATAAGCTTGAAGGAGTGAGATTAATTGTGCTGGCCTTTCTTCTGGGAACGTTTTGTTTTACAGCGTTTGAAGGTACTCACGGTATAGGTCTTCAAGTCGTACTGGTAGTACTAACCGCTCATTTTATCCAAAGAATTTATAAATGGATGAACGGGTCGTTGTATCATAAAAACCAGAAAAGACAATTATAGATTTCCTTTCTCTCTTTTTTGTCAAAAAATGATCTTCAGGGTTGCCGGCTTCTTATGTAAGCTGGCAACCTTGAATTGTTAATTAAAAATCTAATTGCAATGAAAAATTTACTCAAATATAAAATTTGGATTACGCTGTTACTTTCTCCTATTTTTATTGCCATAGGAATCTTTAACAATACCGGTAACCCTAACTCCCCGTTTATCACTTTTTCATCTGCTCATCTACCGAGAACGGCCCACTGCCCGCGATAAGGAAGAATACCAATAGCAGCAATACGATCACAGAAAGCCATAGCACATCATACGGCGCCAGTATGCCCGCGCTGGAATTGATAAAAAATACAGCACCTATCAGAATAGGGATCTGCACCAGGCATGCAAGCCGGGTAAGCAACCCCGCTGTAATAAGTGCGGCGCCCACCAGGTGTGCAAAAACAATATAATGTGCCAGCAGTCCGAGGGAAAGAGATCCTAAGAACCTGCTACGGCCCATCAGGTCGGTAAGCCTGTCCATGTGATTAATAAAATCAATGCCTTTAAAAACAAGGAACAGCCCTAATACAACCCTTATAATATCAAGCCATTTAGGATGATGGGCATCGCCCCATCTCTCCACGCTGTGAAGTAAATTCATATGGCAAAATTTTAATGATGATAGGATACACCTAATCTAATAAAATCTTACCACAATTGCAACAAAACAGGGTGGGTTAACAAACACTTTATTCAGCAGATCTTAAAACAGGCTTTTTTGCCAGCGCGCTGTTGCGGTATCCATACAGGAAATAAATGAAGAGACCGAGTATAAGCCAACCGATAAACCATGCCCAGTTGCTCCAGGTCATTCCCGTAAGCAGGTACATACATGTGATCAGCCCCATAAGCGGGATAAGGTTATATTTTTTTACAAAAGCAATAATGCCCAACGCAACTGCCATGCACCAGAAAACGATCAAAGATATTTTTGGGGTAGCTGCATCCATGAAGCTTATCCTGCCTTCTACATAATCGCTGTTGTTGGAAAAGTCAAAATTGAGCATGTCACGGAAATAGTTTTTTGCGAAAGCTGCAAGAATAATTACAGCAAGGAGAATGATCAGCGGGAACAGGTATTGCCCGTTAATATACGGCAGATGGAATTTTCCTTTTTCCTTTTGCTTTGGCGGTATCAGTAGTACACCTCCGCAAACCAGCACAAAAGCGAAGAGCGTGGCTATGCTGGTAAAATCAAGCACAAAGGTCTTATCTGTAAAAATGATAGGTACACCTACCACAGTACCTGTCAGTATCGTGGCAAAAGAAGGTGTTTTAAATCGGGAATGGATGTGTTGAAATACCGGCGGCAACAGTCCGTCGC
>JAFDXG010000182.1 GCA_018268105.1 Bacteroidota bacterium
CCATAACGAAAGACATATACAACAGGCAAAAAGAAATATTAAAGGAATTGAGAAAAGTGAGATAAAAAATGTGATAAGAGAGCAGGTGAGTGGTTGAGAGGGTGAGAAAGTGAGAGGTGGGAAAGGTGATTCAAATGACACGATTCACAAATCATGGTTCACTCATACTGTTCAAGATTTCAAAGGGTGTGGGGTTATAGTAATAAAAAATCCCGGCAGTAAAATTATCTGTCGGGATTGATTTATCAATAAACAAGCAAATGGCTTATCCTAAATATGCTTTCAGAGAACTGCTGTAACGTGCTTTTTGAAGCCGTTTTATAGCCCTTTCTTTAATTTGACGAATACGCTCCTTAGTTAGATCATATTTCTGGCCGATTTGTTCAATGGTAACCCCATTTTCTCCATCCAGTCCGAAATATGCATTTACAATCTCAGCTTCGCGTGGGCTTAGTGATTTTAATACCCTGCGAATTTCATTGCGAAGTGAGTCTTTCATTACATCATCATCAGTTTCTGCGCCACCTTCGAGGAGGTCGCCCATAGCTACATCCTCTGCTTCATGTACAGGTGCATCAAGTGAAGTGTGGCGGGTATTGCTTTGAAAGATGTTGTTAATTTCAGTTTCGCTCATTTCAAGGAGTTCAGCCAGTTCTTCGGTACTTGGTTCGCGTTCGTGCTCCTGTTCAAATGCCATATAAGCTTTATTGGCTTTGTTATAAGTGCCGATTTTGTTTTGCGGCAAACGAACAAGACGACCCTGTTCTGCCAAAGCCTGAAGGATAGACTGACGAATCCACCATACAGCATAAGAGATGAATTTGAAACCTTTGGTTTCATCAAAGCGCTGTGCGGCCTTGATTAAACCAAGATTCCCTTCGTTGATAAGATCGCTGAGCGACAAGCCCTGGTGTTGATATTGTTTAGCAACGGAAACAACGAACCTAAGGTTGGCCTGCACCAGTTTATCCAGTGCTCGCTGATCCCCCATCTTAATGCGCTGTGCCAGCACAGTTTCTTCTTCAGGAGTGATCATTGAGATTTTAGATATTTCCTGCAGATATTTTTCAACCGCCTGCGAGTCGCGGTTAGTGATTTGTGTTGCTATTTTTAACTGTCTCATATCTTAAAGTTGATCAAAAAAATAATTGCAGAGAGAAGTTGGAAATTCCGGTAAAACAACCCGCCTTATGGAGACAGTAATTAAGGACTGGTGTGTTGCAGGTTTATTGCAAACACTATGTTATTTCTTTCCTGAAACTGTGCCTGAGACGATTGACAAAAGTAATACTCATTTACCGAATCCCATAATCTTTACGGAAAAAAATGAAATGTTTTTGTAAAAAAATTTATAAAATTCTTTCGCAAACGATTGCAACGTCCATTACCTGTTCTTGTATTACTTATATTTTTCAACTAAACTGGTTCTGGAATGAACCTGATTGTGCTTTATATTATATTCGTTATATGACTATTGATTTTCGTTCGGATACGGTTACCCGCCCATCACCGTCAATGACGGATGCTATTAAAAATGCTCAGGTTGGGGATGATGTTTTTGGTGAGGATCCCTCAATAAACAACCTGGAAGCATTTGCCGCAGATATGTTTGGTATGGAATCTGGGCTTTTTTGCCCAAGCGGTACTATGTCAAACCAGATTGCCATTAAATGCCACACTCAGCCGGCTGAAGAAGTGATTTGCGAACGGCAGTCTCATATTTATCAGTACGAGGGCGGAGGTATTGCTTTTAATTCCGGTTGCCAGGTTAAACTAATTGAGGGCAACCGGGGACGTATAAGCGCAGAACAGGTAGCAGCAGCTATTAATCCGGATGATATACATAAAGCTAAATCCAGGCTGGTGAGCCTTGAAAATACAGCTAACCGGGGCGGGGGTAGCTGCTACGAAATGAATGAAATCCTCAACATAAGGGAAGTATGTGAGGAAAATGGATTGAGCCTGCATCTTGATGGGGCAAGATTGTTTAATGCGATGGTGGCTAAGATGCAGAACCCACGGGACTTTGGTAACCTGTTTGATAGTATTTCAATTTGCCTGAGTAAAAGTCTTGGTGCACCAGTTGGGAGTATTTTATTAGGTAAAAATGATTTTATTAAAAAAGCAAGAAGATTCAGAAAAATTATGGGTGGTGGTATGCGGCAGTCAGGAATTGTTGGTGCAGCAGGACTATATGCCCTTCAGCATAATATTGACCGTCTTGCTATTGATCATGAACATGCCCGCCAAATAGCAGGCGCATTAAGTACAAAATCTTTTGTTGAAAACATTTATCCGGTTGAAACTAATATTATCATTTTCAATGTGTCGGCGTCTTATTCGGCTAAAAAACTGGTAGAAGATTTTAGAAAATATAATATACTGACTGTTGCAATATCCGGGAATCAGGTGCGAATGGTTACACATCTTGATATCACTGCCGACATGGTAAAAACAACCTGTGGAGTGATTGATAAATTATGAAAAAGTACTCCTATGATATTCGTAATGGATGTAGCAGAAGAGTGAAGTGACTGCATCTGATACTTACAAATATGAAGAGCATCCGATCTGTAAACCCTAAACGATAAATGTGAAACCTAAAATATTACCTTTGAAATAAATCATTTATTATGGCATTCCCAAGAGTTAATCCACAGGAAACAAAATCGTGGAAAGAGTTGACTGCCTGTTATCAGGTAATGAAAGATAAAAGGATAAAAGACTTTTTTCAGACTGATCCTCAACGGTTTAAAAAATATGCGATCAGGTTCGAAGATATCCTGTTTGACTATTCAAAAAATATTATTGATGATAATACCCTGAAACTGCTACTTCAGCTTGCAAATGAAAGCCATGTAAAGGAAGCAATTGAGGCTATGTTCACCGGTGAAAAAATTAACCAGACAGAAAGCAGGGCAGTATTGCATACGGCATTAAGGAATGTTTCAGGTTCGCCTGTAATAACAGATGGAAAAGATGTAATGCCCGAAGTGCAGAAAGTGCTTAACCAGATGAAAGCATTTTCAGGTAAAGTGCATAACGGTGAATGGAGGGGTTATAGCGGGAAAAAAATTAAATATATTGTCAATATTGGTATTGGCGGAAGTGACCTTGGACCTGTAATGGTAACCGAAGCATTGAAACCTTACTGGAAAGAAGGTATCCAGGCGCATTTTGTTTCTAATGTAGACGGTACTCATATAGCGGAGACTTTGAAGTTAGTATCCCCGGAGGAAACTTTGTTTCTTATTGCCTCAAAAACTTTCACCACGCAGGAAACCATGACGAATGCGCATACTGCAAGGCGTTGGTTCCTGGATGCTGCCAAAGACGAAAAGCATATTGCAAAACATTTTGCAGCATTATCTACCAATGAAAAGGAAGTGGTTACTTTCGGTATAGATAAGGCCAATATGTTTGAATTCTGGGACTGGGTAGGAGGGCGCTACAGTTTGTGGAGTGCTATTGGGTTGTCAATAGTACTTACCATCGGTTACGAAAATTTTGAAATGTTGCTAAAAGGGGCTCATGCTACCGATAACCATTTTCGCAAAGAAGGCTTTGAAAAAAATATCCCTGTTTTAATGGCGCTCATCGGGCTTTGGTACACTAATTTCTTTGGAGCCCAAACGGAGGCCATTTTACCCTATGACCAATATCTGCATCGTTTTTCAGCCTATTTTCAGCAGGGCAACATGGAGAGTAACGGCAAGCATGTAGACCGTAATGGTGCTGATACAAATTATGCTACCGGGCCTGTGATTTGGGGGGAACCGGGTACTAACGGCCAGCATGCATTTTATCAGTTGATTCACCAGGGTACTGTGTTGATACCCTGCGACTTTATTGCACCTGCTATTTCACACAATCCTATTGGGGATCATCATCAAAAACTGTTGTCTAATTTCTTTGCACAAACAGAAGCATTGATGAATGGCAAATCAGCAGCAGAAGTAGATGCCGAATTATCGGGAATGAATGCTTCGGAAAAAGAAAAGATAGCACCTTTTAAAGTATTTGAAGGCAATAAGCCAACGAATTCTTTCCTAATTAAAAAAATTACTCCATATACATTAGGGCAATTAATTGCCATGTATGAACATAAGATATTTGTTCAGGGTGTGATTTGGAATATATTCAGTTTTGATCAATGGGGGGTTGAACTTGGCAAGCAGCTTGCCAACAAGATCTTGCCGGAATTAAAAGCAGAAGGTAATATCAGCACACACGATTCATCCACCAACGGACTAATCAATGCTTATAAGCGCTTGATAGTTGAATAACCTGGTTAATATCATAGTTATTCCAACATCATAACAGGAAAAACCCCGGTAAGACCGGGGTTTTATATTATTTTAAACAAAGAAATAAAATTACCACTTATCTACTTCTTCATCAGCGCTATTGGTTTGAGCTACTGGTGAAGGAGTGGGTGCAGTATTTACTTCAGCACTGGGTACGGCACTTACTTCTTCAATCTCTCCGGTATCAATATCTTCGCCTTCAGCTATAGGAGAATCATGGTTAAAAGCGTCAAAGTCGAAATCAGGCATTAATTCTGTTTTAACATGATCCACAGCTTCATTCAGTGCTTTAATGAACTTGTTGAAGTCTTCCTTGTAAAGGAAAATCTTATGTCTGTCATAACCATTGTCATTAAAACGTTTACGGCTTTCGGTAATCGTCAGATAATAGTCCTGGTTGCGTGTGCTCCTAACATCAAAAAAATAAGTCCGTCTTTTTCCGGCACGGATTCTTTTGCTATACACACTTTCCATCTTTTTGTCATTGTTGTCGTACGCCACAGTAATTTTTTTTAGTAGTTTAACTTATCCATTTTTTACAATTAACAAAGATAAAATTGTTTTTGAATTGACAAAATTTTAACCAAAACTATTGTAATCCGCTACAGACAAGGGTTTAGCCCTCTGTTTCCTCCTGTTCCTGTTGCCGGTGATACATTTCGGCATATCTGCCGTTGATTTCCAGAAGGCTTTCATGTGTTCCCTGCTCCACAATCCGCCCTTCTTCCATGACTATTATTGTGTCAAAATTGAACAAACTGAAAATGCGGTGAGTAATAATAATTGCTGTTTTATCTTTCAGGTATTCATAGAGGTTACCAATGATTTCTTTTTCGGTCCTCGCATCCACTGCGCTCAGGCAATCATCAAATATTACAACAGCCGGATTTTTTATCATGGCCCTTGCTATAGATATCCGTTGCTTTTGACCACCACTGAGGGTCACTCCTCTTTCCCCGACCAGTGTCTCAAACCCTTTTGAAAAATGACTGATCTCTTTCTCTATGCTTGCCTGGCGGGCGGCTTTTTGTATCATTTCATCCGTAGCTGTATCCAGACCGAAACGGATATTGCCTGCTATAGTATCGCTGAAGAGAAATACATCCTGAGGTACATAGCTGATCTGCCGGCGTAAATCGCCGAGATCCATTTTTTTCAGATCTATTTCATCAATAAATATATTCCCTTTATCGGGATCGTACATTCTCAAAAGCAATTGAGCTATAGTAGTCTTGCCGCTGCCCGTTTTTCCTACAATGGCAATTTTATTACCCGGAGGTATATCAATAGAAAAATCCTTTAATGCCTTAATGCCGGTATGTGAGTAAGTGAAATTTACGTTATCAAAATGAATTCGCCCCTTTAGTGTTGCCTGAACTGGTGCAGCATTATTTGAAATAGAAGGTTTTGTCTCCAAAAACTCATTCAGTCTTTTTTGAGAAGCGGAGGCACGCTGAATCATACTTGCCACCCAACCTATGGAGCTAACCGGGAAGGTGAGCATGTTGATATATACCACAAATTCCGCAATAGTTCCTATTGTGATTAGATCCGGGTTGCGGATATGATACAGACCACCCATCATAATAGTAAACAGAGTGCTCAATCCTATCAGTAACCCGATTGAAGGGAAATAAATTGCTTCAATTTTAGCAAGATTAACAGCACTTTTTTTGTAAGCTTCACTATTACTTTCAAAAAATTGCTCCATTGCCTTTTCCTGCACAAATGATTTAATTACTCTTATTCCGGAATAGGATTCCTGTGCATTGGTAGTAAGATTGCTGAGTTGTGCCTGGATGTTTTCACTTTTTTTATGGATAATGGTATTGACAATGTAAATTGTTATTGCAAGTATTGGCAAGGGGGTTAGTACATATAATGTTAGTTCCGGATTTTTTCTCATCATATAAAACAGGCTCAAGCCAATCAGTGCAACGAGATTTATGAAATACATCGTAGCCGGACCTGTGTACATACGAACACGGCTGACATCTTCGGCCATGCGGCTCATCAGGTCGCCGGTGCTGTGCACTTTATAAAATGAAGTATCCAACTGCTGATAGTGCTGATACACTTCATTCTTCTGATCATATTCTATCAGGCGGCTCATCACGATGATGGTCTGCCGCATAAAAAACATAAATAATCCCCTGAGCAGAGCAATTGCCAGTAAAGTCAGCCCGCAGATCATTACCAGCCAGGTAAAGCTATGTAAACTAATTTTTTCTTCCAGTTGCCTGATGAATAGTTTTACCAGGGGGTCATATTCCTGAATAACAGTTTTGGTAAGCGTGGCTGTATTTGCTGCAGGCGTCTGCAATTTTTCCTGCACTTTATCCATGACATAGCCGGTAACCTGCGGTGCGAGAATGCCAAAATAATTAGATACTGCAATAAAGAGTATACCCAGTAAAAAGCGCCACTTATATTTTCTGAAATATTTATTAACTGCTTTTAAATGCTTCAATCCGGAGAAGTTTGGGCAAATGTATTGAAAAGGCGGGAATGCTTATTGACAGGCATTAATAGGTTTACATCATTTATGAGCCCATAATATTTTATTTATTCAAAACTATTATTAATTTTATAGTGATACCATTACGGCGCTTTTCTTCAGCATCTATTCCCTGAACAAGCCGTTTCCTATCTTAACTTTTGTAGTCCTCTATTTTAGTAAGCCACTTTCTTATACACCCAGAGAAGCCGAAAACTGAATAGAGTAGGCGTTACCTTAAAACATATCATCATGTCGAATCAAAAAGAGATTACCAAGATGTTATTGGAATCAAAGGTTGTTGATTTTGATGCCTTAGGCAGGGCTGTTTCCCAACTGGGGCCACAGACAATTTTTTCAGATGATCCCTGGGAAAATTTTTGTGGTACAATGCGTTACTTTATACGCATTTTCCGTCTGCCGCCCATTGGTCCGAGGATACCGGATTTAGAACGATTAGACAGGCTGGAAGGACTTGAAAAGCAGTTGTAATAATTTTATGAAAGAGGCTGTATCTGCAGGAAGTTTTGATTCTTACAAACCGGATGAGCAATTACTTATTGACAGGTTGGTGCATGCGCTAACTTTTGCAAAAAGCGTCGTTCAACATTTGCTTATTGAAGGACATTCTGCTCCGGAAGATGCCCCCTGGTATGTAAGACCTGAGAAAATAATTGCAGAGACAGCCTTTCTTATTGCATTTACAAAAGCCAACAAATTCTATAGTGCAGTACGGTATGCTCTAAATGATTTAGCTGAGGCATTAATACCCCTTGCTCGAAGCAAGTCTATGTTGCTGAATATCTCGTTAAAACCGGGGTTGGCGTTGGATTATGCCCATGCGCATATTTGTCTGCATTATGCAGGGTATCCTGATGAAAAATTTGACAAAATCGTTATTGCCGCCCTTCAATCTATGGCAAGCGATGCTGTTGAGCGTACCCCTTATCGGATGTTGGAGCGCGAATGGCTAAGGAGCATTTGGAAGGATGATTATGAAGGTAACCTGAAATTGTGGATACCCCTGAGTTGCCTGAAACACCCTGTAGACCTGTTTAGCGATAACACTGACGGGGCGTACGCCATCACACATGCAGTGATGTATGCTTCTTTTGGCAGAGGCGAAATTCCTGATGTAGATGTTGATGAGCTTTTTCAAATAATCGAAACGCTTCTTATCCGCTACATGGATGAACAGAACTATGACATTGCCGGTGAGTTGTTGATGGCCTGGCCTTTGTTACAAAGAGCAATGGATCCTATCGCTGCTTTTGCCCTTGATTGCCTGTTTAAAATTGAAGCCAAAGTAGGGTTCCTGCCTTCCCCGGGTTTAGATACTTCGATGCTTGATCCCGACGATCAAATAGCAAGGCGAACTTATATTTATAATATCAACTACCATACAGCATTAGTGATGGGTTTATTGTGTAATTGTCTTTTAACAAATACCGACAGGAAAGATGTTATAATTAAGAATGCGGAATATCCAAATGAGTTGAAAAATATTCTGATCAAAGAGTTTCATTTCAAAGCGCATTTACATTGGGTAGAATTATTTATGTTGTTAGATAAATCGTATCAGGAACAACTGGTTCCGTGGCTTTATCAGGTTTGTCTCATAAGAAGGATCAAGGAAAAAAAATATGGGAGTGTGAAAAAAATACTTGAATTATCCGGTAATGAATTTGATAAATTAGTCGTTAACCAGCAGGCCTATGAATTGCTTCAACGCCTGGCTGGAATTGCTGATATTAAAGGTTAAAACAAAAAAAAGCAGCAAGATGTGCTCATCTTAATATAGTGGGCGTTTTTTTAATTGTATACACGTTTTTTAGCTCTTTGGGAAATTCCCGAAAATTTTATAGTCCGGGCGGTCTGATAAAACCAGGGCCAACAGGTGCAAGCATCTCGTATGTGCCATTACAGCATTACTACTCAGGCTTTAGATATTATCTCAAAAATTGAAAGACTATTTCAATTCAATTTCTCTTGAATATTTATTATTTTTTTTTGGTCAAGAGGAGCTCCCATAAAATTTTTCATTCATCCTTTGTGTATATTATAAATGAAAAATTTCATGTAAACTTTGATTTATCAAGATAGAGTTTAGAAATTGTAATCGAAAAAGTATATAAAAAGATATATAATACAAGACAAAATGGTTTATCTTTCCCGCTATTATCATTTTTATGAAACTTTATATTTTTCTTGCCGTATCTGTCTTTTCCATAACTGGTAAAAGCATAGCACAATCTGCCTCCAACATTTACCCCACTGAACTTACCTGCGAACAGCTTGATGATCCAGCCGCACTGGATATACACCAGCCTCGGTTTAGCTGGAAGCTGGCAGCTTCAAATCCTGCAGAGTTCGGACAGAAACAGCAGGCTTACCGGATTCTGGTGAGTTCATCAAAGGCGTTGCTCAACAGTAATAAGGGTGATGTATGGGATAGCCAATGGAAATTATCTGATGAAACCCTTCTTATACCTTTTAGGGGGAAGTCCCTCAGGTCTGATAAGGACTATTACTGGAAGGTACAGGTGAAAGACGAACGGGGGGGCATATCCACCAATAAAGAAACTGCACATTTCAGTACAGGATTGTTTGATCAGAAGGAATGGAAGGCAAAATGGATTGGAACAAATGAAGTATATGATCCATATAAGGGCAGCAATAAAATGCCCGACCCCTGGTTTAGAAAATCTATTGAATTACAAACTGTACCAGAACGCGCAATACTATTTGTGGCATCTGTTGGTTATCATGAAGTGTATGTTAATGGTAAAAAAATTGGCAACCATATTTTGGCGCCTGCCGCAACCGATCACACCCAGCGTGCACGGTATATTGCCTATGATATTGCATCAGCACTACAACCCGGGAAAAACGTGATTGGATTATGGCTGGGCACTTCCTGGTCTATTTTTGCACCTTATGCTACTGCGGATAAACCACGTACCCCGATAGTGATTGCGCAAGCCAGCCTTTGGGGAAAGAATGACCAGCTTATAACCAGTATCACAACCGACGAAACCTGGAAAACCCATCCTGGTCCCAGTCAATTAATTGGCAACTGGGGATTTATAGTAGGTGGCTATGGCGGTGAACTCTTCGACGCCAGTAAAGACATTCCCGATTGGAATAGTGTTACCTATAACGACCAAAACTGGTCTGATGCTTCGGTATTTTCTCCAAAACTGAAACTTTCGGCACAACAGGTGGAAACCAATATAGCTTTTGATGAAATACAGCCCATTGCTGTTGAGCATCGGAGTGACGGGAGTTATCGTGCAGATATGGGAGTGAATTTTGCAGGATGGATACAGGTGCATTTGAAAGGGAATCCGGGTGATACAGTGCGTTTGCTATTTTCTGAAAGACAACAGGATGATATGACCTTTGGGTTGCACAATATCTACATCCTGGGCCCAACGGGGGAGGGTATATTCAAAAACCGGTTTAACTATAACTCCGGCAGGTGGGTAACGATAACAGGAACCCGTCAGGTAATTCAAAAAGAGGATATCAAAGGCTGGATGGTGCGTACCGATTACAAAAGCGCAACTACTTTTGAATGTTCTGATGATTTACAAAACTGGATTTACAATACGGTAAGGTGGACTTTTGAAAATTTATCACTGGGCGGGTATGTAGTGGATTGCCCGCAGCGTGAGCGCTTTGGCTATGGCGGAGATGCCCATGCAACCTCTGAAACAGGCTTACTTAATTACCGCCTGGGTGCGTTTTATACTAAATGGTTGCAGGACTGGCGCGATGTACAGGGCACCGAACCTATGGTAGGTAATATGAATGACACTACCTGGGCGCATAAAAAGAAGACGAGTGGACGGCATCTGGGGGGAGGTATTTTACCACAAACCGCACCCACCTATCACGGTGGTGGCGGGCCTGCATGGGGTGGTATTGTGGTTTCCCTGCCATGGTTTCTTTATGAATATATGGGCGACAAAAGGGCGCTGGAGGAAAATTTTGATATGATAAAGGGATGGGTGGATTTCCTGCAAACTCATGTGAACAATAATATGCTGCAACGGTATGGTGGCGAATGGGATTTCCTGGGTGACTGGCTGTGGCCGCATGCTACTGAGCAGGGTATGAACAACTATTCCGACGAAAATCTTTTCTTCAACAACTGCTATTGGATTTATAATCTGAAGACCGCTGCAAAAATTGCCCGTATCCTGGGAAAAGACTCAGAAGCAACCCGGTGGGAATTACAGGCGAAAAGAGGCAGTGAGGCCATCCATGCACGATATTATCACGGAGAAGATCACAACTATTCTGATAAGAGTATGCGTAGCCTTGCTGCGGCCTTATATGGAGGTGTGATGCCAGACGACCTGCGATCGTTAGTCATGCGCCGGCTGGAGAAAGAAATTCTTGTTAATAAAAACGGGCATATAGATGTAGGCATTACCGGAGGTGCCATGTTATTTAAAGTGCTTCGTGAGGAGGGACGTGATGATCTGATTTATGCTATGACTTCCCAAACCACTTATCCCGGCTGGGGTTTTATGCGTGAGAATGGCGCAACCACCATCTGGGAGATGTGGGAAAATAATCTTGGCGGACATTCACTTTTACATAGTTCCTATCTGTATCCCGGTGCATGGTATATTGATGGTGTAGCCGGAATTAAAAGAGATGATGGTTTTCCGGGTTATAAACAATTCAGCCTGCGAATACCTAAGCTCAATGAAAACCAGTTATCCTGGGCGAAAGCGGATTTCGATTCGCCATCGGGAAAAATTAGCGCCCACTGGAAAAAAGAAAACGGCAAAACGGTTTATGATGTAACTATACCACCCAATTGTAAGGCTACAATTTATTTCCCTGATGAAAGCGGCAAAATAATCCATGTTAGTTCCTCGTACGCAAAGAAGGTAGGTATCATAAACGGATATACAGTATATGAAGCACCGGCGGGTAGGTATCGGTTGGAGAATTAAGTCTGGACTTCAAAACCTCCTGGTGTAATACAAATTGCCGCTTAATATCTTATCATCATTACAGTCATCTATTAGCGGTGGGGTGTACTTTCTCTGAGTTCTCTGCGGTTTGTTTTTATTCCACAAAGAGCACAAAGTATTCACAGAGGTGCACAAAGATTTTTTCTTCCTGGCGGCTTTTCCTACAGGCGGGTGTCGCCACCCGCCTGTGAAAAATAATTTTTTACCGCAAAGTGAGCAGAGGCTTTTCGCAGAGAGCGCAAAGAGTATAGATTTTTTTTAAATTGTGTTGTATAATTTTTTCAGCAAAATACATCCTTTTATGAAACCGCTTATCGTTATCGAATATTGCCCAAAATGTCATTGGCTGCTAAGGGCGGCCTATATGGCACAGGAATTTTTAACAACATTTGAAGGCGAGTTAAAAGGGGTTACTCTGCAACCCGGCGAAGTAAGCGGTGGCTTTCATATCGCCATTGACGGAACAAAAATTTTTGACAGAAAAGCAACCGGCGGTTTTCCAGAGATAAAAGAATTGAAACAATTGGTTCGTGACATCGTGGCGCCGGGCAGAAGCCTGGGACATACAGATACAAAACCTCATCATACCAACGCCTGACCATGACCGGTATCGTATTATGTGGTGGCAAAAGTTCCCGAATGGGCCGGGATAAGGGTTTGTTGGAAACTACAGGTTCCAACTGGGCAAGGCTTGCTTTTGATAAACTGTCTGCTTTAGATATTCCGGTAAAAGTTTCAGTGAATAAAAATCAGTATGCAGAATATGCCAAAACATTTCCTGCAGAAACCCTGGTACAGGACAATGAATCATTACTCGTAAAAGGGCCTTTATCCGGAGTATTGAGTTGCCATCTTGCTTTACCTGGGGAAGATCTGTTTGTGCTGGCTTGTGATATGCCATTGATGAAAGTTTCATTGATGCAGCAGCTTTACCTGTTGTACAAAGAACCTTCCCCACACAGTGTATTTATTTTTTCTAATGATAAAGAGCCTGAACCACTTTGTGGTATTTACAAAGCGATTGGATTGTCCTTAATTATGTCTTTATTGCAATCCAACCGGTTAACGAAATACAGTATGAAATTTTCATTGGGGTATTTGCAGGTAAAAACCATAAAAGCCGATGCGGAGCAACAGAAATATTTGAGCAACTTCAATGTCATGCCGATTTAAACCCGATTTTGGAATAGTTAAAATAACTAATAGTGAGAGGAAATTTTCTTCTGGGATAAAATAAAGTTTAGCATAGAGAGAGGGATTCGAATGCCGGCGACAAAAGTCGGCATTGAGACAAGCTTTGCTTCGTCTCAACCCCCGGAAAGGACTCTGATAATTTTTTGTAAACTGGCGGAGAGAGAGGGATTCGAACCCCCGGACCTGTGACAGTCAACGGTTTTCAAGACCGCCGCATTCGACCGCTCTGCCATCTCTCCGGCGCAAAAGTAAGGGGGCAGATTTAATTCTCAAAAAACTTATTAAAGTTTATCTGCTCTGTTTATAATTGTAAGCGGTGAATAGTTCAAAGAATAAGGTAAAAAGAAAAAGCCCGTGTATTCAACGGGCTATTCAAAATTAAAATCTTAAAGTATCTGTTATTTTCCGCCTTTACTGCCTTTTTTCTCTGCTTCATATTTTGCATAGGCGTCGGCATTCAATACTTCACCGGTAATTTTTAGTTCAAGAGGTATATCAATACCCTGTACTTTTACATATACCGTTTTGTCAAAAGGTCCGGCAGCGGCAGCATTAAAGCCGGCTTTTATCACATTGCTTTTCCCTTTGGCAATAGGCTGCTCAGGTTTGGTTGGGGTAGTGCATCCACATGATGCCCATGCATTTTCAATAATCACGGGTTTATCGGATATATTGCTAAATGAAAAATCATAAGTAACCGGCACACCTTGTTTTATTTTTCCAAAATCATGCTTGTTTTCTTTAAAGCTTACAAAATCTTCAGCTTTTGGCTTAGCCTGGTTATTTTGAGCTACTCCCCATGAGGTGATGGCAAAAGCTGCCAATGTGAACAGTAAATTTTTCATTATTTAACGGTTTATATTTTTTAATAATTGAACACTTGCGTTAGCCGGTGCAGGTTCGGCAGGGGTTTGCCATACTTCACCTTTAATAAAAAGTTGTTTCGATTTACCTGAATCATAGAAAACGGTAATTGTTTTCTCAAAAGGTCCGTTTGCAGCAGCATTATATCCAACGGTTATTTTTTTGGATGCTCCCGGTGCAATAGGATCATGTTCCCATTTTGGAGTAGTGCACCCGCAGGAAGCCTGCACATTTTCTATTTGTAAAGGTTCGCTGCCTGTATTTACTACTTCAAAGATATGAGTAACCGGCTTGCCCTGTGGTATTTTTCCAAAATCGAATTTCGTTTCTTTAGCAACCAGTAAATCTTTTGCGGGAACAGCTTTATTATTGCTTTGGGTAAAACCCATATACCCGGTACTAAAGAATAAGATTAAGGTAAAAAGTTTTTTCATGTTGTAATTATTATAACCGGCTACAACGTTCCGGCAAATCTACATATTGTTGACAAACAATGTTAATATATTGATTATGCTGACAATATTTTAACATCCTGCGTTTTACCTATGATTATGTACTTTTATCAAAATTATTAAATGATGAAGAGATTGCCTGTTTTGGCTGCTTTTTGTTTTGTAATGATCAACGGGTATGCCCAAAGAGATACTGTTGCTCCACCCACATATACATTGTATCCGCTCCCCCAGTTTTCAATTCTTTTGCCTGACAGTACAACATGGTTTACAAAAAAGGATCTTCCAAAAAATAAACAAACCTTTGTAATGGTATTCAGCCCCGACTGTGAACATTGCCAGCATGAAACGGAGTTGATCAGGCAGCATTTATCAGATTTTAAACGTACACAAATACTGATGGTAACCCCAATGTCTTTTGATAAAATGCAGGAGTTTTATAAAAAATACGGGCTTGGTCAATACAAAAATGTGACAGTTGGGTACGATCCGAATTTCTTTTTTACCAGTTATTTTAAAATGAGGATGTTTCCTTTTATAGCCATTTATGATAAGAAATATGCATTAATTAAAACTTTTGAGGGCTCTCCGCCTATTGATGATTTGTTGAAGTATGTTAAATAGTTTATTTTGCCACACAATTGAATAGTCATAAAAAATTATACAAATGAAAGTAACTGTTGTAGGCGCCGGTGCAGTAGGCGCAACATGCGCTGATAATATTGCCCGCGCAGCATTATGCGATGAACTGGTATTACTTGATATCAAAGAAGGTCTGGCAGAAGGTAAGGCTATGGATATGATGCAGACTGCAGCATTGCTGCGATTTGACACCAGGATAACAGGCAGCACCAATGATTATGCAAAAACAAAGAATAGTGACGTAGTGTTGATCACTTCAGGTATACCGCGCAAGCCAGGAATGACAAGGGAAGAATTAATCGGGATAAACGCAGGAATTGTAAAAAATGTTACACAGAATATCCTTCAGCATTCTCCCGATGCTATTATTATTATTATCAGCAACCCGATGGATACCATGGCTTACCTGGCACTTACGTCAAGTGGTTTGCCCAAAAACCGGGTTATAGGTATGGGAGGTATTCTTGACAGCTCAAGGTTTAAATATTATCTGAGCCAGGCAATCCCGGCATCGCCCAACGACCTGCAGGGCGTAGTAATAGGAGGGCACGGGGATACTACTATGATACCCCTCACAAGATTAGCAACATACAACAGTACACCGGTTAGCCAATACCTTTCTGCAGAGGTGCTCCAAAAAGTGGCTGCAGATACAATGGTAGGAGGGGCAACGCTTACCCGTTTGTTGGGTACTTCCGCATGGTATGCTCCCGGGGCTTCAGGGGCCGACCTTGTAAAGGCGATTGTGAGAGACGAAAAAAGGCTGATACCCTGTTGTGTTTATCTGGATGGTGAATATGGACAGAAAGATATCTGTCTTGGCGTGCCGGTAATTGTAGGCAAAAATGGATGGGAAAAAATTATTGATTTTAATCTGAATGATGAAGAAAAAGCATTGTTTGCAAAATCGGCTGATGCAGTAAGAAATATGAATAATGTATTGAAGACCCTTTAGGATTCAATAATTATTTTTGGAAGATGCAGCCCGACAGGTTTAGTTAGCGACTAATAAAGTTATTATACAATCCAATACCATTACAGGTTCTCCGTGTGATTATCTGAACTTTTTTTCATTTAAGTCATAATTAATTAAAATTCCCTGATGTGAGAATAATTTTATTTTTTGTTTTTTTTGGCTTTGGATATATAGGAGTATTTGCACAGGTTCCTGCAAACCGGAACCCCCAGATCAACAAAACACTGAATCCCTTTGAAAATGAGCGTATTTCTCCTGAAAAAAACCTCAAAATAAACCCGCTTTTCAACTGGAACCTCAATCCATATTCCAATGCAGCAATTAATCCATCGAGCAATGCTTTGATTAACCCAAAGTTGAATACCAAAGTCAATCCGCATTTTAATGAAATACTCAATCCGCTTCGGTCTTTAAGTCTTAATCCTCTTATCAATGGCAATTGGGTGGGATATTATTTATACGATAAGAATGGCAATCACAAAGGGTACTGCGTTAGGGCCGACCAAATGGTAATGCTCAATTTTGATGTAGGTGGAAAATGGACAGGCTATATGGTGCAAACAGATTCAAAAACCTATAATTTTTTTGACCTGAAAGACGAATGGACCGGCGAATTTGCTTGTTCAGATTCCGACAGTGGTATTAATATCTTTAATAAAGATGGTGAATGGACCGGTGCTTTTGCCAAATAGTATTTCAGGTTATTTATTTTTTGTAAATCAAAATCATTGATTTATGCCATCATTTGATATTGTCAGCAAGGTAGATGCCCAGGCGTTGGATAATGCTGTAAATGTAACCCGCAAGGAAATTACCAACCGGTTTGATTTTAAAGATACACATGTAGTAATTGATTTTGACAAAAAAGAATACAGGCTGAACATTGAAACTGATGGCGATATGAAAATGGAGCAACTGATAGATGTATTGATCAGCAGGGCACATAAACAGGGAATTGCACCAGAAGCCTTTGATTTATCGAAAGAAGGGCATCAAAGCGGTAAAGTTTGGAAGAAAGAAGTGAGTGTGCGCAATGGGCTGAAGCAGGAAGATGCCAAAAAGATTGTAAAGCATATCAAAGATTCAGGTCTAAAAGTGCAGGCTTCAATTAATGATGACCTTGTAAGAGTTACCGGAAAGAAAATAGACGATCTGCAAACGGTTATCCAGGCCTCAAAAGGCTGGGGGCTCGGCATTCCATTGCAGTATGAGAATATGAGATCATAGTTTCAAAAGGAGCCACAAATGCACGAATGTTTTTCAGGGATTGCCACGAATGCATGAATGATATTCTTTATGGAATTTCTGTTTCTTTTTTTGGTGAGATCTCCTCTTTTTTATTTATGGGAATATTGTTATTTTTATAACTGATCCATTATTTCTTCTGACTTACCAACGTTATACCTTAATTCAATAATCATTAACAGTGCCCGGCATGGGACTGAGCGGGCGAAGCTGTGCAAAACACCATCATGACAATACAATTAAAAGCCATTACACACCGGGGCGCCTCATGTATTGCGCTTTATTTTACCTTCCAATCTGCCCTGCAATCAGCCGTAAGAAAAATAAATGGTATCCGGTGGAGCCATACCCAAAAATGCTGGTGGCTGCCATTTGACAAAGAAAACTACCTGCGTATTATGCAAAGTTTACAGAATATTGCAAGGATAGATGATACCAGCATCAGGGGTATGTTAGTACAACAACCTGATATTTCAATAACTACGAGAATACCTGCTGCCGGCAATAATACAATATATAGCAAAATACCCGGGCTGAAGGAAACTGCACCGGCTAACAGCAGGATATACGAAATAAACAAAGAAGTGCTGACCAAGATGAAGCAACAGCTTGTATTAAAAAGCTATAGTCCCTCAACCATCAGAACTTATATGAACGAGATGCGTGCTTTTCTGGAAGCCATAAAGCAGCACCCTGCCGAAGGTTTTACTACTGAGCGTTTGAAAGGGTATTTGCAGTATTGTGCAGAAAATTTGAAATTAAGTGAGAATACTCTTCACAGCCGTATCAATGCTCTCAAATTTTACTATGAACAAGTACTCAATAAGGAGAAGTTTTTCTGGGAAATTCCGAGGCCTAAAAAGCCAGAAATACTTCCAAAGGTAATAAGTAAAGAACGCATTGCTGACCTGATTAATTCTATTGAAAATGTAAAGCACAAGACAATCATCATGCTTACTTATGCCTGCGGTTTGAGGGTTAGCGAAGTTGTATCTCTTAAGGTAAATGCAATAGACGGACAGCGAAGAACAATTTTTATTAATAGGGCAAAAGGTAAAAAAGACAGAGTCCTCAGCCTGAATCCAAATATGCTTATTATGCTGCGGGAATATTACAGACAATATCGCCCTAAGTATTATTTATTTGAGGGACAAAATAAAAATGAGCATTTAAGTGAGCGGAGTATACAACAGGTAATACAAAAAGCGAAAAGGAAAGCCGGAATAAAGCAGGAAGGAAGTATGCACATGCTGCGTCATAGTTTTGCGACGCACTTATTAGATAAAGGGATTGATGTTGTATTTATTCAAAAATTATTGGGTCACAATAATATAAAAACCACCTTGAGATACTTGCATGTTACTAACAAAGATTTGGTACATATAATAAGTCCGCTCGAGGATATTGAAGCATTGCTAAAGAAATAGGAAGTTGTATTTACGCAACAAAATATTTTATAATATCTACTTCGTAAAATCGCTTTAAACTTATGGTAATGAGCGTTACAATTTAATTTACAATATAAATTGATATGTTCGTACTTTCGGTAATACATTCGTTGGCGGTCATTGCAAAGCGACAATCCACAAACTTTAAAATGAACAAAAATACTTACCTGCTTTTATTGGCATATTTACTTTTCACTAGTTGTTTGACAAATAGTAAAATAACCAAAAGCCAGACTTATACCTTCGAATTGGACACCTTAACATTATTTGACCAATTAAGGAGCAGAGAAATTCCAGTGGCTTTCTATAAGCCTCGCATTGACAGCCCTAAAATTGTAATCTTTAGTCACGGGTATGGACGAAATGA
>JAFDXG010000183.1 GCA_018268105.1 Bacteroidota bacterium
GATCAGACCTATATTATAAGTACTACAAACTTCAGTGTTGATCAGAATGTTTTCTTAACTATAAAGACTTCTCTGGAAAAAGAGAAAAGATATACCATTGAACGGGATACAACAACAAAAATATTTGTTCGTGCTTCACCTGGGGAATATGTACAATTTACTGTTTCAAATATCGCCTGTATCTATGAGGTAAAAGATTCAAAAGGAACCCGCATTGCAAATTATACTAGCCTTCCCTCCTCATTAGAAAATACGGTAGTATTAGATTTTATAGCTTTTGATCCTAATGACCCTATCAAGGATCTTTTACAATTCAAAACCGGGCTGGCGAAATTGGCGGCCGACAACTTGATACATAAATCTTATCTACTTAAAGAAAGATTCTATTTGGAAGATGGCATTAAGACAGATAATTCAAGTGTACAACTTTCCTGCAGCTATGATGACGAGTACCGTTTCATTCCATACTCAGGTGAGTTAGGAAATTTTAATCCTGAACGTTTAATATTTACATCTGTAATTGATAAGAATCAAAGCACATGTTTATATGGCAGCTTCGAAGTAATACCAACCAATATAACAATTATAAATAATAAAAGCAATACACTTAACTTTCCAATCTGGGATCCGGCATCTATAGATGGAGGTAGCTCTTCAATGATATACAGGCAGCTTTTCATAGAATCATTAAGTTCAACAGGTGTTCTTACTTTATTCAGAAACATTACTAATAATAAGAAGGAAGTATTTGTTTACGCTCCAAAATAATCAGATACTATAAAAACATCAGAATAGGTAACTTAATTTAAACAAGGTTCAAAAAATAAACTTCATTCCTTTTGATTTGTTATTCCTGTTTTTAGCACTGGTTTTTTGTGCAGGAGACTTTGCAGATTGCATGAGTTCCTGTTTCATTCTATGAATAGATGTTTTTATAAAAAAAGCTGAAATAACATCCGTGTCATTATGTTTGTGTGATACCTTGAGCGCATTAATATATTCCTCTTTTTGTGAAGCTTCAATGATAACAATGGGGTGGCCCGATTTGGCAAGAATAAAATTAGACATCAATCTTCCTAACCTGCCGTTACCATCCGGGAAAGGATGCAGGTATATAAAATACTTGTGAAATTTTGCTGCTATTTCAATCGGGTGAGTTGTATTTTTAATTATTGCAGCCTCGGTTTGTTCCATTAAAGCCGGGACGTTTGCAATGCTTGTCTCATGATCCGGAAAGATTGTATCTCCCGCAGCCATCCTTGATTTTGTATATTCACCGGGTTCGCTACCTTTTGTATATTGAATCGTATTAAAAGTTAGAAGCTTATGAGTGTCAATCAGTAATTTTTCTGTAAAAGATAATGATAAGTTGCCAAAAAGGTATTCAAATGCCTTAAAGTGATCAAGTATTTCATAGGCTTCCAGCATTGATTTATTATGCAACTTGAGATTTAATCCGTGTTCCTTTAATTCCCTTGTATCATTAACAGAAAAACTATTACCTTCTATTGCACAGGAGTGGGCCGAAAGCAAAATTTCATTGTATTCAAAAAAATTTTCTTTAGAAAAAGTTGAAGCAACCTTTTTGTTGTATAGCTTATATGTTTTATTATATTCAGCTAATAGATTTTCAATATTGAAGTTGTTGCTCATTAGTATATTCGAATCAATCAACATCAAATTACAACAAAACGGTATAATCAGCTATTTGGTGTGTATAACTTAAACCTAAAATTAACCCGAACCCCGGATTTCATTGCAACTTCGGGCTTACTGCTATACTCACCCTCTTAAATGATAAGCCTTAGGTTGCACAAAAGCGCGGATTCCTATATAAGACAGTGTGGCGCCCAAGCCTGAATTTTTACGTCCCGACCAGGGGAGTGCTGCACTTACCCTGTCGCAACAGTTCCAGTACACCGTTCCTGTATTCATCTGTTTCATTACAGCTTCTGCACGTGCCTGATTTTTTGAATATACTGCAGCCGTCAGTCCGTAAGGGGTATCTTTCATCATCTCCACCGCTTCATTATCATCTTTTACTTTTTGAATGCCTATAACCGGTCCAAAAGATTCTTCCATCATCAGTTTCATATTATGATTGGCATCCGCTACCACTGTAGGCTCAAAGAAATAACCCTTACCCTCACGACGGTGGCCGCCAACCAATACCCGTCCCCCTTGTTTACGGGCATCTTCCACTTGTGCTTCCAGTAATGCCAGTTGCTCCTTACGGCTTACCGGTCCTATTTCTGTTGTTTTATCAGTAGGATTACCCATTACCAGTTTTTTGGCCTGAGCTGTAAAAGCATCTACAAAATGATCATAGATTTTTTCCTGCACATAAATTCTTTCCACAGCACAGCAACTCTGCCCGGTGTTATATACCGCCCCTTCAAGCGCTGCGGCAGCCACTGCATTTACATCATCTATATCATCCATTACGTACAATGGGTCTTTGCCCCCAAGTTCGAGCTGTACCGATACCATTTTTCTTGCAGTTTGTTCAGCTATATACTTGCCGGTGTTGTAGCTTCCGGTAAAGAAATAACCATTCAATGGTAAGTCAAGTAAAGCTTTCCCTGCAGCTCCTTTTCCTATCACAATCTCAAATACATCTTCGGGTATACCTGCGAGGTATAAAAGACGTTGAATATGCAACCCCGTTAATGTAGAAAACTCAGAAGGTTTATAAAGGACTCCATTTCCGCCAATCAGTGCCGGGATCACCACATTTACTCCCACCAGGTAAGGATAGTTCCAGGCTGATATATTGGCAATGATACCAAGGGGTTCGTATACTATCTTTTCCCTTGTTGCATCTTCTTCAGTTATCCACTCATCAGCGAGCCATCTTGCAGAATTTCGGATAAAATATTCAATGCGCTTGCGGGCACCATTAATTTCGTTATAAGACTGTTGTAACGGTTTACCCACTTCCCTGGTCAGCGTTGCAGCCAGTTCATCCTTTCGTTCGTCCAATAGCGAATAGAATTTCTCAATAGCGTTAATACGCTTTTCCAAAGGTACTGCCGCCCAATCTTTCTGTCCTTTTTTTACCAACTCGTATTTCTCAGTTATCGTTTCTGGAGTATCTTCTGCTATCTCCTGTATTACTTCTTCCGTTGCCGGGTTTATGATTCTCATAATAAAATATTTTATTGTTGATGGTGTGAGGATTAGGGGGTACGGATTAGGGTAGAAAGACGCTCAATATTTTAGCCTACGCCCTACACCTTATACCTCGCACACTATTTGCTGCATTCTTCAATAAATGCAGTCCTGATATTTTTTACAAATGTACTTTCTGGATTTTTCATTCGTTCAGGATGCCATTGCACCATGCACAAAAATGATTTATTATCCGTCTTTTTTCTTTCCAGTGCCTCTACCACTCCGTCGGGCGATAGCGCTGAAGCAACTAAGCCCTCTCCGATGACATCGGCACTCTGATGGTGATTGCTGTTGACTATACCTGTTTTTGACTCCACTAATCCATACAGCCAACTGTTGGGATCAACCGTTATCTCATGGTAGCGGTCTGCATCATCAGGCATTTTGGAATGATTAAATTTTCCCCAGCGGGGTATATCAGGAATTAGTGTACCCCCAAAAAAAACATTAGCCACCTGCAGCCCCCTGCAAATACCAAGTACCGGTAGGTTGTTTTTTTCTATATACTCCAGCACTTTCCATTCAAATTCATCTCTTTCTTCACTCACGTCATCTGCGTAGCAGTATTGATATAATTCCGGGTGATTATAAAAGCGCGGGTGAACATCCTCACCTCCGGTCAGTACAACACCGTCACATAATTTAATATCGCCGATATTTTGAGTTGTATAGCTCAACTTTATTACTTCTATATCCTCGCCGTATGATTGTATCCAATTACTATAATTAGCATATTTACTGCAATCCGTAACTCCAATAACAATTTTCTTCTGCATTTACAGTGCTTTTAAATATAACTGCTTAAAATCTTCTCTCGAAACCGGTTTAGGATTGTTGGGATGTGCAAAATCTGCAAAGGCAAGGTCTGCCAGTGTTTCAATATGTTCTGGTTTTACACCGATGTCACGCAAATGATGCGGAATATTAATCCTGCTGTTAAGATCAAATAAGTATTTAACAACAGCAGCGCCATCTTCTTTCTCCAGTTCCAGTGTCCTGGCAATAGTCCTGAACTTATCTTCAAAACCGGCTATATTAAATTCCATTCCGTATGGGATATTAACGGCATTCGCCAGCCCATGATGCGTGTCGAGCAAAGATGAAAGCGGATGCGCCAGGGAATGTACTACACCAAGCCCTTTTTGAAATGCAATAGCTCCCATCATAGATCCTAATAGCATCTTGCTCCTTGATTCCAAGTCGGGCTTGTTAGTTGCCTTTTCAAGTGATTCATGTATCAGCTTCATCCCCTGGAGGGCAATACCATCGCACATTGGATGAAAGTTTTTTGCCAGGAAAGCTTCCATATTGTGGGTTAGAGCATCCATGCCTGTAGCGGCAGTAATCGGGGCCGGAATGTTCATGGTAAGTAAAGGATCTGCAAAAACAATTTTTGCCATCAGCTTGGGGGAAAAAAGAATTTTCTTCTGATGGGTTTCATCGTCTGCAATAATAGCGCTCCTGCCCACTTCGCTACCTGTACCCGAAGTGGTGGGAACTGTAATGAAATGAGGCACATCATTGGTGACATAAACATCTCCACCTATAAGGTCGTCATATTTAAACAGGTCTTCCCGGTGATTGATACGGAGCAGGATGGCACGTGCCACATCGAGCCCGGCACCCCCGCCAATACCAATTACGGCATCACATCCCGTATTATCCCACATGTCTACTCCCTTATACACGTCAGATTTTACCGGGTTTTTATGAATGTCTGAAAATACTTCTGACCCTATATTGTTTTTTTTGAGGTCATTCACTATCTCTTTAAAAAATGGAAGCTGTGCTACATTCGGATCGGTAACAATCAGCGGTTTTTTTATACCGTTGGTTTTTAAATATACCGGAAGTTCTTTAACAACATTTGCCCCAAAACGTATGGTAGTCGGGAAATTAAACTGATGTATTTTTTCGAAGAACATATCTTGATTTGAAATTTAATGTTTAAAATTTGAAATATTCGGTATCGGCTTTCGCAGTGATATTTAAGATGTTTGTTGTTTTTAATTTATGTTTGTTTTACAGTCAAATTTCAGAAAACCCACAGCTCATAGCCCACAGCCCCGGTTTTCTGCTATCAGATAATCTCCAGGTAGCGTTTCAGTTCCCAATCGGTTACTACTTTAGAAAATTGCCTCCACTCCCATTCGCGGGTGCCGGCAAAATGGGATACAAAAGATTCGCTAAAAAGCTCTTTAGCCAGATCTGAATTTTTCATAGCCTGTGTTGCCTGCCACAAGTTAGCTGGAAGTACCCCGTTAGATGTATTCGCATAGCCATTGCCGACAGTGGCGGTTACATCCAGTTTAAGTTTTTTTGTTACACCATATAGTCCGGATGCCAGGCAGGCGGCGATGGCAAGATATGGATTGGAATCCGAGCCTACTACCCTGGTTTCCAATCGTGCAGATTTTTCTCCC
>JAFDXG010000184.1 GCA_018268105.1 Bacteroidota bacterium
ATATTGATAGGGTTGCCCACCTGGTATGTCATCGGGGTACTGGTTACTTTCTCAAGCGAATTTGGTAAACACATGGGCATTACCGAAAAAATTGACCCGGGCAAAGCGATCATGTATGCTTATGTAGCCATATCAATTGGTGATGTGCTAATTGGTTTTGTAAGCCAGTGGTTCAAAAGCAGGAAAAATGCATTGTACCTGTTTTATGGTATCACGGCGATATTCATGATACTGTATTTCACCATCCAATGGAACGGCTCTGCCGCGCAGATGTACTGGATATCTGCCGGACTTGGATTCGGTACCGGGTTCTGGGCCATATTCGTTACCATGGGCGCCGAGCAGTTTGGCACCAATATAAGGGCTACCGCCGCCACTACTATCCCCAATATGGTGAGAGGTATGCTTGCTGTTTTTATTTTACCACTTTTCCAGGGATTGAGAAATATTACCGGAGATTATTATACCGGTGGCTGGATGGCCGGTATTATTATTATGCTTATCGGTATCGCTGCTGTTTACTTAAGCAAAGAAACTTTTGGTAAAGACCTCAACTACGTTGAATAGCTATTTATCTTCGCATAATATGCAAACCACACCTGATCGTTTACTGGCGAAGGGTTCTTCATTCGACAAAAATAGAGCACTAAAATTTCTTATCATTCGCTTTTCTTCTATCGGTGATATTGTGCTCACTACTCCGGCTATACGCTGTCTGAAGCAACAGATGCCGGGAGCAGAAATTCATTTTCTTACCAAACAAAAATTTAAGGCTGTTACTATTGCCAATCCCTATATAGATAAATTCCACTACCTTGATAATGACTTCAATAAAACCATTGAGCAAATCCGGGCTGAACAATTCGACTATATCATAGACCTGCATAAAAATCTCAGAACCCTGCGGCTTTATCTTGAAACGGATACCAAAACAAAATGGCTGAGCTACAGAAAACTTAGTTTTCAGAAACTTCTGCTTACAAAAACCGGTATCAACCTGATGCCCGGCATACACATTTCGCAGCGCTGTATAAACGCATTAAAACCCTTAGGGATTAAAGATGATGGAAAAGGGCTGGATTATTTTATTCCTAAAGATGAAGTCATTCAGACCACTGATTTGCCTCTATCTCACCGAATGGGATATATCGCAATAGTAATTGGCGCTTCATATTTTACAAAAAAATTACCCGTATACAAACTGCAGGAGATATGCAGGGGCATAGCTCACCCCATTATTTTAATCGGAGGAAAAGAAGATCACGAAGAAGGTGATGCTATAGCTTCCATTGATCCGGTAAAAATTTATAATGCCTGTGGTAAGTTTTCGCTCAATGAATCTGCAGACATTACCCGGCAGGCAAAACTGGTGATCTCTCACGATACGGGATTGCAATACATTGCCTCTGCCTTTCAGAAAAAAGTACTGGCAATTTGGGGTGGCACTTCACCCAAACTTGATGTGGAGCCATATTATGGAAGTGCTGTTGCTGCAAAACACTTGAATTATATAGTACAGGATTTACCCTGCCAACCCTGTTCTAATTTTGGTACAAAGACCTGCCCTAAAAAACATTTTAAATGTATGAATCTTCAGAATGTGGAAGCTATAGTGACAAAGGTGAAAAAGGAGTTGTAAGATTAGCTACCAGCTATCAGTTTTAGAAATTACACATGGGTTTAATAAAATAGTATACTTTGAAAAATGCAAATAGGACCGATGTACAATATTTTTTATTCACGAAACCGTAACAGAGCCATTTTTTTTACTGGTATCTATATAAGATGTTATTAAATTATCAATATAATTTTTTATATAAAAAGAGTTTACTCTATTGCCATACATGACAAAGACCCACACCAGGCAGGTCTTTGATAAAACAATTTTATTATATAGAAATATTGTGAGGTCCCGAGCGGATTCGAACCGCTGTACGAGCTTTTGCAGAGCTCTGCCTAGCCACTCGGCCACAGGACCATTTCACAGGGTTGCGAAAATAGGATATTTTTACGAAGAATTGCAAATGCACCTAACAAATCCTTTCTCCATGCCATATATACCAGAATCGGAACTCATCATTAATGAACGCGGTGCTATCTATCACCTAAACCTTAGGCCCGAAGAACTTGCTGACACCGTGATTACTGTAGGCGATCCCGACCGGGTGGCGATGGTTAGCCGGTATTTCGACAGGATTGAACACCAGCAGCAACACCGCGAATTTATTACCCATACCGGCTGGATTGGCAATAAAAGAATATCGGTAGTTTCCACAGGCATTGGCACAGACAATATTGATATTGTATTGAATGAACTAGATGCATTGGTGAATATTGACTTTCCGACCAGGACTATTAAACCTCAACTGACATCGCTCAATATCATAAGAATCGGAACTGCGGGATCGTTGCATACAGCCATCGAAACAGATAGTTTTGTGGCAAGTTCTCATGGTATTGGAGTGGACAATCTGCTGCATTTTTACCGCATTGATAACAATGAAGAAGAAAAGCAAATACTCCAGGCATTTACTACTCATACCCAACTCCACGATAATATCGCATTGCCATATATCAGTAGCGCAAGTGTGGGACTTATCAAATATTTTGTAAAAGATTTTCACCAGGGTATTACAGTTACTTGCCCCGGGTTTTATGGTCCACAGGGTCGTGTGCTGAGGCTGGGTTTAAATTATCCTGGGTTTATAGACCGCTTAATGGATTTCAACTTTGGCGCACACCGGGTAGCTAATTTTGAAATGGAAACTGCCGCTATATATGGTATGGGAAGACTGCTTGGACACCATTGCCTGAGCCTGAGTGCTATTGTAGCCAACAGGGTGAAAAAAACATTCAGCAATGACGGTGCTGCAACTATTGACAACCTGATCAGGAAGACTTTGGAAATTGTGGCTGACATTTAATTGTTATTCAAAAAATTTATTGGGTAACCAGACGTTTATGCTAATATCATTAATGCAGTACCTTTGCAACCCGATAAATAACTGATAAAAATGAAAATTGTTTTTCGAAAATACCAGGGCACCGGCAACGATTTTATAATACTGGACAACAGGAATAACCAATATGATGGACTTACTGAAAAACAGGTTGAGCATCTGTGTCACAGAAGATTTGGAATTGGTGCAGATGGGTTGATGCTGTTGAATAACAGCAGGGAATACGATTTCAGGATGATTTACTATAATGCAGATGGAAAAGAAGGTACAATGTGTGGCAATGGTGGCAGATGTTTAGTAAAATTTGCCTACGACAACGGTTTAGTAAAAAGCCATTATAATTTTATTGCTACTGACGGACCTCATGAAGCAGAAGTAGATTTTTCCGGAAATGTGAGACTAAAAATGAAAGATGTATCATCAGTATCTGATTTAGAAGATCATTATATACTGGACACCGGCTCCCCGCATTATGTAAAATTTGTAGATAAGCTCGAAAATATGGAAGTGAAGGAGCAAGGTAAAACCATCAGATACAGTAAAGAATTTAATGCAAAAGGTATCAATGTCAATTTTGTGGAAGAGTTAGACGACCACACCATCTTTGTGCGTACTTATGAACGTGGTGTAGAGGATGAAACTTATAGCTGTGGCACCGGAGTGACGGCATCGGCACTTGTAGCCGCACATAATGATAACAGTTTTAATGAAATTGGCGTTAAAACCATTGGAGGAAATCTTAGTGTGGAATTTAATGCTGTAGATAAAAATAATTTCAACAATATCTGGCTTATTGGCCCTGCTGAGCATGTTTTCAGCGGGGAACTGGAACTGAAATGATTTTATATTTGTAGTGGCTCAAAACCTACCTTTGCGCCGCAATGATTCAATACTTCAAAAATATCAACGGCGTTACTACCGCTATTGAGCAGGCAGATAACGAAACCTGGGTAAACATTCTTCCCCCGCTAAAGCATGAAGAATTTGCCGAAATTGCCGGAGCCCTTGATATTCCCATTGAGTTTTTACAGGACTCTCTCGATATTGATGAACGCTCAAGGTTTGAACTGGAAGATAACGTAAAACTTATCGTAATTAAAACTCCTACTGAGAACAATTCATTTAACGAAAGTGACGCATTTTATATTACCATTCCTATTTGTATAATACTTACCCATAACCAGATTGTTACGGTAAACTCGTTTGAGAATGGTGCAATAAAAAAATTTCTCAATACTTTTCAAAACAGGCATACAGACAAGAAGAACATGATGGCACTGAAAATATTTGAAAAAGTGACACATGCCTTCATGGAATACCTGAAAGAAATCAATCACCGCCGGAATATTCTGGAACAAAAACTATACGACTCAAACAGAAATGAAGAACTGCTGGAGCTGATGCGCATCCAGAAAAGCCTGGTTTATTTTGTAACAGCTCTCCGTTCCAATGAACTGCTCATGGTGAAGCTGGTACGTACCAATTTTCTGGGTCTGAATGAAGAAGAAAAAGAATTTCTCGACGATCTTGTGGTAGATATTTCGCAGGCACTTGAAATGGCCCATATCTATACCAATATCCTAAGCAGCACCCTTGATGCATTTGCCAGCATTATTTCCAACAACCAGAATATTGTTTTAAAAAGACTGACCTCCATCACCATCATACTTCAGTTCCCGGTTTTAATTGCAAGCATATATGGGATGAATGTGCCTATACCCTATCAGCACAGCGGACACGCATTTTATATTCCGATCATCCTTGCACTATCTGTTTCTATTATAATGGGAGTATATTTCATGAAGAAAAAATGGTTTTAATTTCAAAAAAATCTTGTGAAGATGTTTAATGTACGGGTATATGGTTTATTAATAGACAACAACAAAAACGTATTGGTATCTGATGAATATATCAGGGGGAGCTATTATACCAAATTCCCCGGTGGCGGATTAGAATTTGGTGAAGGAACAAGGGACTGCCTGCGGCGGGAGTTTATGGAAGAAATGAATCTCGAAGTGGAAATAACAGATCATATCTATACTACCGATTTTTTCCAGATGTCGGCTTTCACACCCGACCAGCAAATTATTGCCATATATTATTTCGTAAAACCACTCGCTCCAATTACCGCTCCGCTCCGTGATACACCATTTGCCTTTGATGAACGACAAATGGAAGTATATAAGAGCACCGGTGAAACAGAAACATTCCGCATGATCGAATGGAATGATTTTTCCGGGGATGCAGTTACTTTACCGATTGACAAAATAGTTGCAGATATCGTTAAAGCAAGGATGTAAGCAGAATTTCTGGTTTGCCGTTTCACGTTTGTCGTTTCACGTTCAACATCAATTCCTATACATTAATTGCACATAGTTCCTGCACAGGCTATATCCGTTTCAACACTTCCTCACCCATTGCATCGGTGCCCAATATTTTATCTTTCGGCGTTTGTGCATCAGCGATATCTCCCGTGCGAAAGCCAGCTTTGAGTACCTGGTCTACCGCATTGATCACCGCTTCTGACTCAGCTTTCATACCAAAAGAAATATCCAGCAACAACGCAGCCGACAGGATAGATGCCAGCGGGTTGGCAACACCTTTGCCCGTAATGTCATGAGCAGAACCGTGTATAGGCTCATATACGCCGGTGCCATCGCCAACGGAAGCTGAGGCGAGCATCCCCATAGAGCCTGCAATCTGTGATGCTTCATCGGTTAAGATATCACCAAACAGGTTTGCGGTTACTACTACATCAAACCGACAGGGATCTTTAATCAATATCATCGCAGCAGCATCTACAAACTGGTGTTCCACTATTACATCCGGGTATTCCGGTGCAATTTTTTGTACCACTTCACGCCACAACCTGGATGTTTCCAATACATTTGCCTTATCTACCGAACATAATTTTTTTCTTCTTGTACGCGCCGCTTCGAATGCTTTGCGTGCAATACGTTCCACTTCATACCGGCTGTATTCGGCAATATCAAAAGCAGTGTCCCCATTATTCTTTCTACCTTTTTCGCCAAAATAAATATCACCGGTAAGCTCCCTGAAAAATAATATATCTGCTCCTTTCAGCACCTCTGGTTTTATACTTGAAGCACTCAGTAATTCATCAAATAATTTTATGGGACGAAGATTGGCATATAAGCCAAGTTCTTTGCGCATTTTCAACAAACCCTGCTCAGGTCTTACTTTTGCAGAAGGGTCATTGTCATATTTGGGATGACCTACTGCACCAAACAAAATAGCATCTGACTTTTTCATTTTCACCAGGGTTTCATCCGGAAGCGGATTGCCGGTTGCCTCAATAGCTACATGCCCAATCAGTGCTTCATCATACTTAAAGGTATGTCCAAATTTTGTTGCTATCTTATCCAAGACTTTTTTACCAACAGCGGTAACTTCCTGGCCAATGCCATCTCCGGGAACAATAAGAATATTTTTTGTCATGATATGTTAGTTACAAGTTTCAGGTTACAAGTTACAGGTTACAGGTTACAGGTTGCAGGTTTCTGGTTTCTGGTTAGCTCCTGGATGGAAATTCATTCCAATTATTTTCAACCCAATCTATAAAACTGTTTATTTGTTTACTAAGTTTTTGATAATTGGTTTTTAGAACTATATATTTTTCATTGTCCGTAAATGATGCCGTTTCAAAAAGAAAATCAAGATGTTCAACAGTTTCATCGCATTCTGATTGTGCATAGTAAAGAAACTTCAAAAAATCAGCTTTGTACTTTTTTCTTCCATACCCTTCCACAATCGCCGCAGAAATAGCTTTTGAAGAACGCCTTATCTGGCTGCCTTCTTCATATAATTCAAATTTTGGAAGCAGCAAACTCAACTGATGAACTTTTATAGCAAGCTGATGCGCCTCAATATAGATGTTTAAATCACGGTAGCTTTTCATGGTTTCAGGTTTCAGGTTTCAAGTTTCAGGTTTCAGGTTTCAAGTTTCAGGTTTCAAGTTTCAAGTTTCAGGTTTCAGGTTTCAGGTTTCAGGTTTCAGGTTTCAGGTTTCAAGTTTCAAGTTTCAGGTTAAAAAACTTTAGTTCCTTCCCTATTCTCCAACCTGTTATACTTTTATTTCAAGTTGACATCGCAAATTACAAATAGTGTTATTATTTCGCAAACACTAACCTGAAACCTGCAACCTGCAACCTGTAACCTGTATCCTGTAACCTGTATCCTGTAACCTGTATCCTGCATCCTGTAACCTGCAACCTGCAACCTGCAACCTGTATCCTGTATCCTGTAACCTGTATCCTGTATCCTGCATCCTGTAACCTGCAACCTGTAACCTGTATCCTGTAACCTGTAACCTGTAACCTGCAACCAGAAACCTCACTCACATCATATTCAGCATCTTTTGTGTGGCCTTTATTGCCGATACTGTTTGATCACTATCCAACCCTCTTGTCTTAAATTCTTTGTTGTTCATCCGCCATGTGATCACTGTTTCACACAAAGCATCACTCTTACCACCCGGTGGAATACGCACCGTATAATCTGTTAGCAATGGCAACTCCGTTTTTCTTTGTTTATATACTTTTTTCAATGCATTCATAAAAGCATCATACTGCCCGTCACCCTGTGCATGCTCTTCGTAAGCATCACCATGCACCGTAACCTTCACCGTTACGGAAGGATGCATACTCTTGGAGTGAGTCAGCACATAATTTTCAATTCTTACTTTATCTTCAATTGCATTATCAAGTATATCAGAAATAATATAAGGCAGATCAGCTTCAGTAACCACTTCTTTTCTGTCGCCCAGTTCAATAATACGCTGGGTTACTTTTTTAAGGTCTTTATCTGAAAGCTGTATACCTAATTGCTGCAGGTTGTTTTCAATATTTGCTTTACCGCTCGTCTTACCCAATGCATACTTTCGCTGCCTGCCGAAACGTTCGGGCATGAGATCGCTGAAATACAATTTGTTTTTCTTATCGCCATCTGCATGTATGCCTGCGGTTTGAGTAAATACATTTTCGCCAACTACCGGTTTATTTGCAGGGATACGAAACCCGGAAAAAGTTTCCACCAGCTTACTTACGCTATACAATGATTTTTCGGCTACAGAAGTTTTAACAGCAGGCATAAAATCATTCAGCACGGCTATAGCGCTGGCAAGTGGTGCATTACCTGCTCTCTCACCCATTCCATTTACAGTAAGGTGCAATCCTTGTACCCCTGCCCTTACAGCTTCCAGTACATTGGCGGTACCCAGGTCGTAGTCATTATGACCGTGAAAATCGAAATGTTTATCAGGATAACGCTGTGTAATGGACGATACATATTCATATACTTCGGAGGGCATCAATATACCAAGTGTATCGGGAAGCATAATCCTTTTCACAGGTTGCTTAACTATAAAGTCCAGGTATTGAAAAACATAATCCCTCGAATGACGCATACCATTGCTCCAGTCTTCGAGATACACATTTGTTTCAATACCTTTCTTCTTTGCAAGCGCTATTACTGTGGCTATATCAGAGAAATGTTGTTCAGGCTTTTTCTTTAACTGGTGAGTTAGATGGTTGAGCGATCCTTTTGTAAGCAGGTTCATTACCCGGGCTCCGGCTTTCTGCATCCAGTCAACAGATACATCACCATCCACAAAAGTGAGCACTTCTACTTTGCTTAAAAAGTTATTTGCTTTAGCCCAGGCTGTAATTTTTTTTACCGCATCAAATTCACCTTCCGATACCCTGGCAGAGGCAATTTCAATACGGTCTACATTTACTTCGGTGAGCAAAAGCTGGGCAATCGTAAGTTTTTCAGCAGCAGAGAAGGATACACCACTGGTTTGTTCCCCATCACGAAGTGTGGTATCCATTATTTCAATATAACGAGGGCTGGCGGACATAATTTTTTTCTCCTAAATTAATATATACTTCCCTGGGCAAAATTGCGTATATCATCTTTCATAGCCTGCAGGTAATCAATATCGTCGTATCCATTTGTGAGGTTATGTTTCTTATAATTGTTAATATCAAATTTTTCACTTTCACCTGTTGCAAGAATTGTAATACTTTGCTCTGGAAGATTTACCTCCAGCTCTGTATTGGGGTTTGCTTCTATGGCTTTGAATATTTTGTCGAGAAATGCCTCACTCACCGTTACCGGAAGGATACCAATATTGAGCGAGTTCCCTTTGAATATGTCAGCAAAGAAACTGGAAACCACACAACGAAAGCCATAATCATATATAGCCCAGGCAGCATGTTCCCGGCTGCTGCCGCTACCGAAATTTTTTCCACCAACAAGTATCTTGCCCGAATAAATGGGATTATTAAGTACAAAATCCTTCTTTGGGGTATTGTCACTATTATACCTCCAGTCGCGGAAAAGATTATCGCCAAAACCTTTCCTTTCAGTTGCTTTTAAAAAGCGTGCAGGAATAATCTGGTCTGTATCTACATTTTCTATCGGCATCGGCACTGCTGTGCTTTTCAAAACTGTAAACTTATCGTAAGCCATGAGAAGATTTGAAATTTGAGATTTGAAATTTGAAATTATTGTACTTTATACCAAACACATTACACCATATACCTTACACCTTACCTCCTTAACCCTCACCCAACAACTCCCTCGGATCCGTCACTACACCGGTAACCGCTACTGCAGCGGCCACATAGGGACTTGCCAGCAAAGTACGTGCCCCTGGACCCTGGCGGCCTTCAAAGTTTCTGTTGCTCGTACTCACTGCGTATTTTCCGGCAGGTATTTTATCATCATTCATAGCGAGACAAGCAGAGCAACCCGGCTGCCTTAATTCAAAACCAGCTTCGTTAAGAATATCTAAAATGCCTTCCTTCTTTATTTGTTCTTCTACAATATGTGAGCCAGGTACTAACCAGGCAGTAATATTATCGGCTTTTTTCCTTCCCTTCACTACCTGGGCAAATGCACGAAAATCTTCGATACGTCCGTTAGTACAGCTTCCTAAAAAAACATAGTCTATTTTTTTACCAAGCAAAGGCTGACCTTCTTCAAAATTCATATAAGTTAAAGACTTCTTGTACGAAGCTTCACCGTCTTTCACATCGGTTGCTTTAGGTATGGTATTCGTAATACCGGTTCCCAAACCCGGGTTGGTACCATAAGTGATCTGCGGCTCTATGTTTGCAGCGTCAAAAACCAATTCTTTATCAAACACAGCATCAGCATCGGTTTTCAGCGTTTTCCAGTATGCCAGTGCTTTATCCCAGGCTTCCCCTTTAGGCGCTTTATCCCTGCCTTTTACATAACTAAAAGTGGTTTCATCAGGAGCAATCATCCCGCCACGGGCCCCCATTTCTATACTCATATTACAAACCGTCATGCGGCCTTCCATACTCATGTTTTCAAATACCTCACCGGCATATTCGCAGAAATAGCCCGTAGCCCCGCTGGCAGTTATCTGCGATATCATATATAAGGCTACATCTTTGGGAAGCACACCTTTCCCTAATTTACCATTGATGGTTATACGCATTTTCTTTGGTTTGGGCTGCATAATGCACTGGGAGGCAAGCACCATCTCCACTTCGGAAGTACCTATACCGAATGCGATACATCCAAATGCTCCGTGTGTGGAAGTGTGTGAGTCGCCGCAAACAATGGTCATACCCGGCAGGGTAATGCCGTTTTCGGGTCCAACCACATGTACAATACCGTTTTTAGGGCTACCCAAAGCCCATATAGAAATACCATATTTCTGAGCGTTGCCTGAAAGTGCAGCCAGTTGTTTTGCAGACAATGGGTCTTTAACAGGCTGATCCTGGTGTATGGTTGGAGTGTTATGGTCGGCAGTAGCAAAAGTACGTTCGGGATACAAAACAGGGATGCCCCTGCTTTCAATACCGAGGAAAGCAACCGGACTGGTTACCTCGTGAATAAAATGACGATCAATAAACAAAACATCCGGACCATCGGGAATACTCCTGACAATATGGGCATCCCAAACCTTATCAAACAGCGTAGCGGGTATCTTACTCATTTTTCAAAAATTTAAAAGAGAGCCGCAAATTTCCTAAATTATAAGCAGATAATACATATTTATCCAATTTTATTTGCCTGATTCCATCCAGACTAAGTATACAAACCGTTTGAAATCAGTTTTTCTTTTAACAACAATATTTAAAATGCTGCAAATTCAAAATATAAAACAAGCGAGTAATATCTGATTTAAAATAATTATAACCTATGTCTTTCATCAACCTGAAAACCTTTACCCTTGATTTTAATAGGCCTTTAAAGGCTTTTTTCAAATCTGTTCTTTGGTTGTTTTTTGTTTTTTTATGTGGAAGTTTGCCGGTATTAGTCATCTCGTTACTACATTATTTAGGTATTGGTGAAGCTGATAAAAAACTTGAAACATTTAATCACGATTTATTTTGGCCCTTTCTATGCTGCGCTATAATAGGAGAAATAAGTTTTGAAGCCTTTTGTGTAGAATAAAATTTTCTAAATATTCATACCTGTTCTTGGGCATGTCAGCCGGAGTAGTAATTTTAATCGTATGCTTATTTTATTTGATATTTTTCATTAAAAGACCATAAACCATGACAACAATATTATACATCCTTACTGCCATTGCATTCATTAGCCTTTTTATAGGCTTTGCAATTACAATTTCTGATTTTAAGAAAAGATATGATTCAGAGCGTAAGCATCTGAGCAAAGGCATTTAATTCATTCCAAAAAAGCAACAATAAAGTTGCTTTTTTTATTTGCAAATTATTTACATTGCTAATAGAATAATAAAAAAGCTTTACCTTCCGTAAAACACCACTACATGAAATGCGCTAACCTGCTTTTGATGTCCCTGTACTGCATCATAGCCGGGAGCAAAGCACAGAGTTCAAAGTCTCCCACATCCGCTTGGTATTCCTATTCCGGAACTTACAGTAAAGATTTCTCTACAGCATTTTCAGTTTATGCCAACCCCGCTTCACTGGCGGTAATAAACCGGTTTTCGGCGGGAGCTTATGGGGAAAAAAGGTTTATGCTGAGTGAATTGGGAAACTATTCTGCTGTAATTGCTATACCCACTTCATCCGGAAATTTTGCTCTTACCGCTGACTATTTTGGATATAAAGCCTATAATGAAACCACACTTGGTATTAGTTACGGACGAAAAATAGGGGAATTAGCATACATCGGCGCCAGGTTTAAATATCAGAGTGTGCTGATCCAATCCTATGGAAAAGCTTCCACCATAAATGCTGAAATAGGAAGTATATTTCAGCTCACACCTCAGTTATGGTCCGGGTTTTCAGTGGAAAATCCTTTCCCCGTTAGGTTTGGAAAAGAGAGAGATGAAAAGCTGACTCCGTTATATAAAGCCGGTGTGGGCTATACGCTTTCTCCCGCTTGTTACTTTGGGCTTACAGTCTTCAAAGAAGAGGACCATGACCCGGGAATACATATTGGAGTACATTACCGGCCGATCAAACAATTATTTGCCGGTGCAGGTATTGTAACCGTTAATCATTCCTGGTATTTTGGAGCAGGGTATCTGTATAAAAATTTGAGATTAGATTTTACTGTTAGTTTTCACAACCGACTGGGTATGTCGCCGGGATTACTATTATTATACGATCCAACTCAACAGGCAGCAGAATGAGATGGGATATGATTATAGCAATTATATTTCCGTTGCAGGTGTTTGCTCAGGAACCCGTAAGTACTCCTATGGAAGAACAACTGGAAAACATTGCAGAAAACTATGAAGATGCTGAAATTACGGATGACTCCTGGATGCAGCAAATGGCATATTTCAAAAAACATCAGCTTGATCTCAACAAGGTAACAGAAACTGAATTAACTGAATTGCAATTACTGACTCCTTTGCAAATATCTCAATTGTTGCAATACCGAAAACTTGCAGGCAACCTTATCAGTATTTACGAACTTCAGGCAGTGCCCGGATGGGATATACCACTGATTCAAAAAATATTACCCTATATCACAATAAATAATGATGAACCATTATACAAAACCCTGGTCAACCGGTTCGGCAAAGGCAATCAAACGTTCCAGTTACGTTATTCCACCCTGCTTCAAAAATCAAAAGGATATACTGAACGAGAACGTTCAAATAATCATTACACGGGTAGCCAGGGCAGGGTATTGATTCGTTACAAATACCAATACAAGAATCTTCTCCAATACGGTTTAACTGCTTCGAAAGATGCAGGTGAAGGTTTTTTGGGGAAACATCAAAAAGCAGGTTTTGATTTTTATTCAATACATTTTTTTGCCCGCAATATTGGCATTGTACAGTCGGTAGCATTAGGTGATTACACAATCAATCTGGGTCAGGGACTGATATGCTGGCAGGGTCTTACTTTCGGTACAGGGGCAGACGCTGCAAATATTAAAAAGCAATCTCCAGTCTTACGTCCCTATAATTCTTCCGGTGTATATTTTTTTAACCGTGGTGCAGCAATAACGGTGGGTGATAAGCGCTGGCAGGCTACTGGTTTTTTTTCATCCAGAAAACTGGATGCCAATACTAAGTATAATGATGAATGGCAATCAGAAGTTGCTACATCCATTCATGTATCCGGTTATCACCGCACTGCATCTGAAATAGAAGACCGTAAAACCTTCCCCATTTTGATGTACGGAGGAAATATCAGTTACAAAACAACGACCCATCGGATTGGTTTAAATGCTATCGGATATTCGTTCGGGAAACCGCTTGTGAAAGAAAGCGTCCCATACAATTTATATTCCCTGTCTGGCAAACGATGGAGTAATTATAGTATTGACTACAGTTTCACTTTAAAGAATATACATTTTTTTGGTGAGACATCAGTGGATGCAAACCACAATTTCGCAACAATAAACGGATTGATAGTAAGTGTGGATTCAAAAGCTGATGTCACTTTACTTCAGCGTTCAATTTCTTCAAAATATCAGTCTTTTTACGGCAGCGCCTACACCGTGAATTCGATGCCAACTAATGAACAGGGATGGTATATAGGTGCAGTACTAAAATTATTTCCAACCCTGCGTTTCGATTTGTCTGCTGATATATTTCATTTCCCCTGGCTCAAATACAGGGTAGATGCGCCTTCTGACGGTAGCAGTTATCTTATTCAATGCTTGTATAAACCTTCTAAGTATACCGAGATTTATACAAGATTCAGATCACAGCAAAAACCAGTTAACCGTCAACAAAACGGAAATCCTCTTAATGTAGTAGCTCCTTTTTCCAATCAATCCTGGCGTACACAAATCAATCACCTGTTAAGCAAACAATTCAGCATAAGACAAAGGTTTGAGATGGTTTGGTATAATACCGAAAACAAAAGCACCGAGAAGGGATTTCTCACTTCTTTCGACCTTTTTTATAAATCACTACCCGGACGGTTAAATGCCAATTTCAGAATACAGTATTTTGCAAGTGACAGCTATAACAGCCGGATATATGCGCATGAGAATGATGTTTTATATTATTATGCCATTCCTGCTTACTATGATAAAGGAATTCGGTATTATGTCAACCTGAAATACAGTATGTCCAAGTCTGTGGGTATCTGGTTAAAATGGGGGGAAACAATATATAAAGACAAAAACAAGATTGGAAGCGGGTTAGATGAAATTGATGGCCGCAAAAAATCTGAAATTCGCCTGCTGGTAACGCTGGATTTATAGTTCAGGTTAGAGAATTCCATCTTTGCCGCTTTGCGTGAAACTTTTTCACAAAGGACACAAAGTATTCACAGAGGTACACAAAGTTGTTTTTTAACTTTTGCAGCTTTGCTTGAAACCTTTTACTTCACCACTTCAATCCATTTCCCTTCATTACCGGCACTTATTGTATTATCATACATCGCTTCGCAATAAGTACCTGGCAGAAAATATTTTCCGAGGTACGCAGCATTCAGCATTACAAAATAAGTGAGCGTTTCTCCTTCTTTGATATCAAAATGAGTGTATACCCTATCGTCACGAATATCGAGATAAGTATAGGGAGATGATTTAAAGCTTCCTTCATTGTCAAGCATCCTGGTATTGAGAATTTCCCACCCACCGGGAAAAATCTGCGAAAGAGTCATATTGCTATAGCGCCCAAGTAAACCGGGATTACGAATGCTCACCTTCGCTACAAAATCAGTTCCCTGCTTCAGTTGAGTTATATTACTAATTGCTTTACCATCAAGAGAAAGATAACTTACCTGCATAGATAGAACATCAGGATTAACGGCTATCTTAACCCGTTCACCAGTCAGCGGTTTACCCTGTACAATCAATTTCACATACAGTTCATTGTTTCCCTTATTTATCACATTTATTTTTTTATTGAGGGCTGCAGGATTTGCATCAATCTGAGCTATATAAGATTTGCTGCTGATATTAATATTTTTCCCATTCACATTTAGCTGCGCCATTATTTTTTCACCACTCACATTCTCTCCACAATAAGAGGCTATGGCTATCAGGCTGTATGCAGTAGTTTGGGTGCTGTACCAATTTTCAGTTGCAAGGTCTGCCGATATTTCTTTCAGTACAGACGAAGCTTCATTTCTTTTACCCATAATCGTGAGGGTTTCCAGTACCATAGCCTGATCACGAAGGACAGATCCATAAGTAATACCCGGGGATTTCCGTGGCTTAAAAGAAGTTGGCAACCCATTGATCAAAGTAGCTGCTGTTTTCTGCTGACCGGCAAGCTGATAGGCAGCAGCCAGCCGCCACTTGGCTTCGGGAGAGAGATACTTAAATTCCTTCAGCCGGTTCATCGCCCCAAGATCAGGTGATTTTGCCAATGCCAGAAGGTATAAACGGTATGATTGCATGAGGTCGGCACCGTAAAAATCAGAAGCTGATAGCGACCATTCATTAACTTTTGATCGCTGATAAGTAGTCCATTGCTGCAACATTTCTACAGGTATTATATACCCTTTCTCCTGAGCTTTAAGTAAAAAATGCCCGGCATAACTCGTCCCCCATTCATCACTTTCCGTAAGTCCGGGCCAATAACTAAAACCACCATCCGGCCGTTGAAAATTTTTAAGCTTTTCTATACCAGCACGTATATTCGTTTGTATTTCTGCTTTCCTGCGATCACTTAGGTCTGTCAACTGATTCAATACCAGTTGGGGAAATACTGATGAAATAGTTTGCTCAATACATCCGTAGGGATATTGAATAAGATAGTCAAGTCTTTTTTCAAGATTAATAGAAGGTATACTTGAAATTTCTATAGTTGCTTTCCCGTTTTGCGGAATACCTATGGGTACAATGGTTTCACTCCACTGCTGTCCGGTTGGCAGTGAGGCCGACAACACATTTGTAACCACAGGATTGGGGTTCCGCACATCCAATTCCACATCATAATCAGCCTTCTCTCCCCCGCCTGATGCTGTTAGTTTTACTTTTCCAATACCCGTATGTTCTTTTACTTTTACGTCAAAATAAACCATTTGCTCACCGGGTGAAGCAAAGCTTATCTGCTGTGTGGCACTACCAACAGGTTCAAGATAATCATTGTTTTGCATTGACACAGTAACACTTCGAATATTGTTATCCATAGCAAAAACAGTTACCGGGAGTTTAATCGTCTCCAGCGGGCCTAATACCCGGGGCACAGTGCCCAGCAACATCAGCGGTTTTTTTACAACTATAGTCTTCTCAGCAAAACCATAAGCGCCGTTATTGGCGGCCACTACCATTGCACGAACGGATCCGATATATGGCGGAAGCTGAAATTTACGCGTTTGTTTTTCTCCTTTTCCCAGATAGAAAGGCCCAAAATATTTTACAACCGGTTTAAACCGGTTTGCGCGGTTTTCTTTGGCGCCGCCTCCCGGGGCTTCATCCCCACCAATCGTGAGGATACGTTCTAACCCGCTGCCCCATGCGCCAATTACATTATCAAAAATATCCCAGCTTTTTACGCCTAAAGCTTCTCTTGCATAAAATGAAGCATGAGGATCAGGAGTTTTAAATCTTGTGAGATCAAGTAACCCCTCATCTACGATAGCTACACAATATGCCATTGCTTTACCCGAGGTTTCGGATATTGTAAATGTTGATGCCTCCTCCGGGCGAATAACAGCAGGAATATTCATAACTGGGTTGAGCGTGGTATTTTTGTCTTCTATCAATATCGGTATCACCCCATACATTCGAATGGGCAGATCATTTATAGTTTGCGCATGCGGCTGCAATAGGCTGACATACGCATACACGTTTGGCGCCATACCAGACTCGGTTTTGAATTTGTAAATGGTTTGCCCCTGCTGTGTTTCCACCCAGTCGGTTTTGATAATACGGCTGCCGGATTCAATACTTATTAACGCCCGGCCTCCTTTGCTACTTGGTATATTAAGACTCACTTCTTCACCTGTATTGTACTTTTCTTTATCGGATGTAAATGACAGCATAGCTGCAGCAGAAGGATTATCAGCATTGTTTCTTGTTTGCCACCAGGGATCATCAAAGTAAACAACCTGCCCTGTAGTGTGCCCGCTTTGCTTATCTCTTACCAACACCAGGTAACGTCCCCATTCTTTTCCGGGAGCAGTAAAATGCCATTTACCAACGCCTTCTGTTAAACGGAGTGTATCTTTTTTCAGAAGTTTGTTATAAGTATCCTGTGTAAAATTAGAAAGTCCGTCACCGGTATTATCCCACCACCAGCGCCAGGTTATCCGGTACATTTCCACTACCACCGTCTGCGCCCCTTTCAGAAGGTTACCTTCTGCATCTACATTTACTACCGGCAGATCGTAACTTTTATCAGTCATCAAAAATCCCCAGGGTTTCTGTCCTTCGGGCATTTTAATTCCCACATAGCTATTATACGGGCTATAAGGCAACAACAAGTTATCTACGCTAAAGGCGCCACCGGGCTCAAACACTTTTATTAATAAACTTGCACGGAGCATCCCAGGTGCATTAGTGCCGGTATTAAATTTTACGCTCACCGGCGCCTCACCGTTTTCATTCAGCGTTCCATCAAATATGGTTTTTGTTTCAGTTTTATACGCTGTAGAAGGGTCATCAAAATGATACCCGGCATATTTCTTAAACCCTGTTTTCCGGGCATATAATGAAGCATCAATTTTGGCTTTCAAATTTTTTGCGGGGGCACCAAATAACCACTGAGAAATTAACTTGCCATTGGTTACCCCATTCTTACCCAGTACCGGGTCTTTACCAAAGTCTAGATTAATTTTAAGACGATTAGGCATTACCGTTTCCACTTTCAGTCTTTTTTCAAACACAGCTCCGCCAACTTTTATTTTAGCCAGCCAGTTACCTGTTGGGGCAGCAGCATCGGTAGATGTAGTAAATACATAAAAACCATGTTCGCCTTTGGTCTCAATCATCCGCTTGTATAATTGCCCCTGCGGGTTAAATAAATTAAACTCAACAGGATGCTCAGCAGGCAAATTGTTCGCTTTGTCCTCTATTACAAAATTGATATACATGGTATCCCCGGGTCGCCAAACACCACGTTCACCAAAAATGAATCCTTTGATTCCGTTTTTGACTTCTTCACCATCAACATCAAACCGGCTTAACATTAAAGAGTTCCCATCGTCAAGTTTTAAATATCCTTTTTCATTTCCTTTGGTAGCTATCAGCAGGTAGGGTTTCTTTTTGAGATCAAATCTTGCCAACCCTTTGTCATCGCTTTTGGTTGTTAAGAGCAATTGTTGCTGAAAATCGAGCAACCTGAGCTCTACACCTGCCAAAGGTGCTGTTGTGAGTAAATCGGTAACGGCGACAAGCATTCCATTGTCGTTGGCACGTTTTGCAGTTAATCCGATATTAGAGGCAAGTATATTGCGGCTTGCCCATTTTTCCTTATTATAATACGATGGGCTACAGGGGTTATTTCTTTGTCGCCAGTTATAGCCATAAGGGTAATAGGCATCATATATTTTCCAGAAATCTTCATCACTGTCCAGCACATTACTTTCCTGATCATTGCTATACCATCCGTAATATTCGTCATCTTCTTCTTTATCTTTCTTATCAGTATCCTTACAGGTGTATAATGAGTATTCCGGGCGAAAACCGATTGTAACATGATAAATAGCTCCGGGTTCAGCCTTCAGGTACTTATCTATATCAAGTGAAAATTTTTGCCGTTTGTGAAGATCGAGAGTTTTGTCACTATCGAGCCTTATGATTTTTTGTACAACAGGTGCGGCTACACGCCGGAGGTCTGTTTCACCATCAAGGCTATTTGTCTGTAAAAACTGTGGGATATTATTTTGATAAATTTTAATAATACTGACGTCTACTGCACTAAGATTAATACTTTCAAAGGGTAATACCAGCCGCCCGGAATTAGGAAGAATTACACCCGTGCCCTGTATTTTTACAGAAGGTAGCCGGTTTTCAAAAAATATATTGGCAGTAAAAGCCTGCTCCAGTTTAACTCCCCAGTTATTCTGAATACCACTATTGATATTTACAGTATAATTTCCGTCAAGCTGGTCTGTCACAAATAATTTCACTTCACTGCCATCAATATTGTAACTCAAGTCACCTTTATCTGTAATCGTAACCAATCCATTTAATGATTGATTGGCAGCCACTGCATCGGAAAACTGTACCAACACATAATTATCAGCATCCTGAACAGACCTTACGGATAACACTTTAAAATCTCCTACTGCAGGTACATCAATAGTGCTCCCGCCTTTGTCATTTACTCCAAGTGATGCACCATCCCATTTCAACTGCAATGAAGTTGCTTTAGATAATCTTTTTATCCCGTCAATCCTGAAGCGGTGCATTCTTCCCATTTCATTATGCTCCCATTTAATTGCAACAGTACTTCCGTCATAATCTGCCTGAAGTATCTTTTCAATTGCAGCAGACGCTTCTACATCTGCGGTTTCAACTACTCCTGTATACGTCATCATTTCCTTAGAATTGCCGGAAACTTTTAATCCATAATCAGTCACCTGGAAACCCGGCTTTACCGCCTGCACTGTAAAACGGAATGTTTTATACTGATCAGGTACATTAGTGGCTTTGCCAAGATCAAAATCCACAGTATATAATTGATCTGGTTTGAGATTTTCATCTGGTTTAAATTCTATAGTCAGTGCATCAACCCAGTATGTTTTCCCTTTAACCTGGGGAGTGAAACTGAAAAATTTTTCTTTCAGGGGTTCATTAACACTATGAGTGGATGGAGATTCTTCGGTTAACCGTACACGTATGGCACCTGTTTTGGATATTACACCTGAGGTATAGCCATCAATATATTTACTGAAAGCAGGGTCAACAGGGACGATTTTCACTTTTCTGTTACAGGATTCCAGCATACTGCCGGCAACAAATATTATCAGTAAAAAAACAATGTATTCTCTTCGAAAATAAAAGGATGGCCTAATCATATCATCTGCATTTTATAGATTGTAAAGCAAGGTAAATATTTTTATGACTGCAAAGAATTATTGGGAACTTTCCAAAATTTCGCTTTATCAAAAATTCCAATTGTTGTTGACACCAATGCCGTCAACTTAATAGCAAAGCTTGAGGGATAGAAAGCACAGTCTTGTTTTTCCGGCACATGCCGGGGCGATCGGTCAGGTCTGGTATGCCTGCAAAACATTTTTATACCGATGGCACTTTTGCGAAAGAATGGAATATTTATAAACTTGAATGATCCTGAAAGTTGTAAAATCATCAGTCTGTTGACGTCATTGAATGTAATTCCCAAAAACATAAACCTCTTCACTCGTCAGTGCGAACCGCCGGGGCAACTCACAAGAATTGTGACTGTTGCGCGGCGAAGCAATCTCATCCTTATAACATAGCAGACTGATTCTCCCGGCGTAACAATCTTTTCATTCAAAACCTCATCAGGGCGGTATCGCAGTGTAGCAGGGTAGTTTGAGTATTTGTATCTGGCTTTTTCTGCATGAATTATATATAAATTGAGTTGCACCTTCCCTATACTAATCCGTTGGTTAACATTTTTGAAAAACCAGTTACACTCACTAATGATGATCAATTTCTTTTGAAATTGTGGCTACTTCCTGCAACAATAACGGGAATGCCGGTTCGGGCATATTGCCATGATTGAAGCCCTGCAGTTCATATAAAACCGTATTTTTATGCCCGGCTATTTTAAGCATCCTGGCCAGGTAAGCATTTTCTTCATACCTCGCTAACATTTCCATATTTCTATCACCTGTAATGAGCATTATCGGTGGGGCATCTGCACGGATATGATAAAGCGGGGCATAATCGTCAATCACAGGTTGCATATCATTTAAGCCTCTTTCTTTTCTCACAGTAAAGTGTGTAACTACCTGCCCGCTGAATGGAATGAGTGCTGCTATATCATCTGCATTAACATTATATTTAGCAAGGTATTTTTTGTCAAGGGTTATCATCATACTAAGATATGCTCCTGCAGAATGACCTGAAACAAAAATCAAACTGCTGTCTCCGCCATAATCTGCAATATGCCTGAATACCCAAGCAACAGCCGCAGCCGCATCTTCAATATATGCCGGGGCATGTACTTTTGGCGAAAACCGGTAACCCACTCCTGCTACTGCATATCCTTTTTCCATTAAAGCACGTGGAATTTCCTTATGACCACTCACAATGCCTCCCCCATGAAACCAAATTATGGTAGGGAAGTGTTTCCTGTTTTTAGGATAATATAAGTCAAGCCGGCATTGCGATGCTATATAACTATCTGCTGCATTCATCTTTTCGTCATAATAGCGTATATCCGTTTGAGTGAGATACTGTTGCTGTGCCATTGCAGCACTACTGCTGAGCAGCAGGATAGCGACGATGATCCTTTTCATGTAACCTGATTTAAGCTGACAAAATAATCATTGTTTTAATTCCTGCTCAAAGAGCCTGAATATTCTTTTGTATTCATCTGTCCAACTGGATGGTTCAATAAATCCATGGTCTTCCATTGGATACATTGCCACCTGCCAGTTGTTTTTTCCTAATTCAATCAATCTTTGAATTAAAAGCATCACATCCTGAAAATGCACATTTATATCCACTACACCATGACAAATGAGAAGATGATCCTGCAGCCCTTCTGCAAAATAAATGGGTGAACTTCTGCGGTTTGCAATACTATCTTCAGCAGGTGTATTTAAAATATTGGAAGTATATCCGTGATTGTAGTGCGCCCAGTCCGTAACCGGGCGAAGTGCTGCTCCTGCTGTAAAGGTTCCCGGGCTGGTAAATAATGCCATTAGCGTAATAAATCCGCCATAGGATCCGCCATATATACCAATTTTTTTGGGATCAATTCCATACTGATCCACCAGCCATTTAGCGCCGTCAATATTATCTGTAAGGTCTTTGCCACCCATGTAACGATAGATACCCGTTCTCCAGTCACGTCCATATCCTGCACTACCCCTGTAATCCATATCCAGCACATAATAGCCGTTATCTGCAAGCAGGTTATGAAACATATATTCCCTGAAATAACTACTCCACCATTTATGTGCATTCTGCAGGTAGCCTGCACCATGAACAAATATTACTGCAGGCGCTTCCGCATGAGCATTTGTGGGTTTATACAAACGGGCACGTATTTTAGCACCGTCCCTGGCCGTGATATATACCAGTTCAGGATCGCGCCAATTGTACGACCTGAAATCAGCACTCTGTGCTTTATTTGTTACCTGCACCAGCTTGCCCCCAGGTTTATTTTCCTGCAAGTATAGTTCCCAGGGTTTATTACTGTAAGAATAAAGTATGGCGATAGTTTTACCATCCGGAGAGACTGTAACTTCATTGGCCCCGGTCATTGTTGTAATGCGTTCAGGCATGCCACCTGTTACTGACAATCTGTAAAACTGGTGTTCACCCGGATCAACAGCATTGGTAGTGATATAAAAATATTTTTTGTCGGGAGATAACATGCAGGTTTGCACTTCGTATTCACCGGAAGTAAGCGCTTTCTTTTCGCCTGAAACAAGATCAACACTATACAAATGTGAATAGCCGGTTGCTTCGGAACGTAACCATAAATGTTGCTCATCTATCCACCCGGTATTGCCTCCCCAGCTACCTGTACCAGGTCCGCCAATCCATGCATCATCATGCTGACGATCGAGCAACGACAGTCTTCCGGTTGCTGCATCCAGCCGCATCAACCAACGGTCTTTATTGTCGCGGGCACGAATATCAACAACGGTATATATGCCCTGTGGGGACCAACTAACGGAGCCAATATTCACAGCGCGTAATTCCGGGTTTTTAGTTTTCCTTTCGAAAGCATTTGGATAGTCTTTCAGAAAATCGGGGACATCGCGGATCCCGGGGATACTGTCGGTTTTCACCACCATTATTGTATCTTTTTCCCTGTCGTAAATATAAAGTTCCGACGACTCTTCAGGAGCACCTACCTTAGTGCGACCTGCTATGTCCTCCGTAAAACCACTTTCGGTTACATAATCCGGAATAATGGTGTGCTTTGCACCCTGTGCAGTCGTAATTAATTCATAAGTAATAAATCTTGCGTCGGGACTTACCTGAAGGTCTCTCACTATTTTGTCTCCGGTATATACAGGCTTTAGTTCTTTATGTGAGCGTAATAATTTTTCATATTTTTTTTCAGCTTCTTTTTTTTCTTTTCTTTCCCGCAATACCTGCATCCATCTCAACTGGTCTTTTTTCAACCATGCTTCCTGTAAATTCAATTTTTTGCTTAGTGAATCTTCCGGCGGGGCAACCCCTTTCCTAAAATTTGTAAGTTGAATGGTTTCTCCAATTGCTATATCAAAAGCATATATATCGTGATCGCGGACATATATAATCCACCTGTCACCATAGGTGAAAGCAGGGTCATGTTCGTTTGCTTCAGTAGCTGTCAACTGTATGCTCTTTTTTTTCTTAATTTCATTAAAAAAGATATCTCCCTCCTTCGCATATACATAAGCGGTATGATCATGGTTGAATACCAGCGATTCAAAATGCACAATATCTCTTTGTTCCTGCAATGTTAGTTTACGGGGAATTGGGTTTCCAACAGTAATTGCATAAAGAGAATCTTCAGGAGCTCCATCAGGGTTCCATTTAAAATACAGTGTTTTACCATCTGCAGCCCATAACAGTTCAGAAGGAGAGCTCCCAATCCATTTGGGATCGCGCATAATCTTCTCTACCGACAAAGGTGAAATTGAATTTTGTCCGGAAACATAATGCATATAGAAGATAAAAAGTAGCAGAATGGCAGTTCTAAACATATAGTAATTATGTTATTGGTTTCTGAATTTTAGTTTACCATATTTCATCACAACAGTACCGATTGACTTGATTAGTTCTATTCCTGTTTCCGGCCAGTTTCAAAAATACCAACAAAAAAGCGGGATTACTCCCGCCTTTGAATTTAGTTTTTCATAAATGTATAGATACCCCCATCGTATTATTATCTTCTCTGGTGCAGAGAAGAAATTAGTGTGATAAATAGAAAAAATAACAGGCTATAAACCCACAGCCTTTCCGGCATTTATTTGTCCTCTTCCAAAATATCTGTCTTTACCTTTAACGCCCTCATCCGTTGCTGTAGCCCTGAATATCTGGTCTACGAGAAGGGGCGAACAATATTTCCCGTATTTGCCATACAACATTGCAGCGACACCGCTGACATGCGGTGTAGCCATACTTGTACCGGCAGCCCATATATAATAAAGGTCTCCGTTATCTTCATCAATACCTCCGATATTAAAAACGAAATTGAATACATAAGCATAGTTTATTATCCCGCCTACATCTACTATATTACCGTCTAACGGTAGGGAATAATTGCCACCAGGCGCCCCGTAAGAAATAAAATTTTTTCCGTTGTTAGTAAAGATAGATGGCACATATAATGAAGTGTCCGGATTATACGCCCAACCTAATGGGCCATTTGATGCAATGGCAAGCACACCGAGGCAGTTTGCAGGATAGGTAATGAAATTTTTTTCCACATCATAATCATAGCCATCATTTCCCGCAGCAGCGATTACCGTAGTACCCATTAAGTTGGCAAAAACTGTGGCACGGTTCATAGCTTTCACCAGGTTTTTTACATCGCGATCATATTCTATCAGCATATCGTCTGAGGGATCATCGGGAGTGCCATTATCGTCAATAAAAGTTCTGAGTGGCAGTTCCCCTCCGAGGCTCATATTAATAACATTAGCGCCGTTAACCGTGGCATAATATATTCCGTTAATCATAGCGCTCCATGGGCCGTTTCCAGCTGCATCGCTTATCACTTTTACCAACATCAATTTAGCTTCAGGGGCTACTCCTACCACACCTTTTCCATCATTTAGTGCGGCTATCGTGCCGGCTACATGGGTGCCATGACTAAACTGAAATCCACCACCGCCGTGAAACTCTGCTGATTCCCCGTCAATAAAGCTATGCGTAAGGATGATATTGGAAGCTATCTCCTCATCCCCCATAATAAAGCCTCCATCCAATACCGCTACTTTTGCACCTCTGCCCCCATATCCTTTTTGCCAGGCTTTATCAGCATGTACTGACTGAAGCCCCCATTGCAGGAAACTATATGGGTTATTATTAATTATCGGAGGATTTTTCGCATTGGGTTTAACCTGTTTCATTTCTTTTTTATTTAGCGCTTCATATTTATCGGGCAGCCGCCAGTTTGTTACAAGGTCAACGGATACAGATTCTACACCGGGTATCAGTCTTGCCCTTACAGGAAAATTGGGATCCGGGGTCTGCACATGAATAAGTCCAAGTTCTTTTATCACTTCCTTCAATAACATATTTTTACCCCCAAGCTTTGTTATTTCTCTTGATATAGCAGTGATGTCTTCTCCTTCTTTAGCAAGAATGATGAACCCCCTGTTTTGGTTGGGCATGTGTAATGCGGTAACATTGGGGTTTCCGTCCATTAAATTCTTTTTACAGGAACCCAATAAAAGCAGGGCAGGCAAAAACAGCAATAAATAAATTTTTCTCATGTTTAGAAGATTTTATAATTAAAGAATACTGTGTACAACTAATGATTAGTTTACTGTTCAACATTTAGATGGACAAATAGCAAATACCGGAAAACACTGGTTCGTCAAACCGGGATATAGATTTTTACCGGGAAACTACTTTATACGTTGAAAAATAAAGATGATAGAGGATAATAATCTCAGCTTTGAAGGGATGCAGATTAGCATTATTCAGCAAATCTTGTAAAATAAAATTGCAAGTGCAAGCATTTGAGGAAATTTTTTTAAAAAACAAGCATAGTATATTTGATGCAACAAGGTTTTAAAATATAAATTATGCTCCGTCATATATCGCATCTCACATTCATATTGATCACTTTGATGATAACAGAAGGATTGTTTTCGCAACGTATTATCCTGCTCGATTCACTACAAACTGGCTCCATCAGGGGGCTGAGCATAGCAAACAACGGTATAGCATGGGCAAGTGGAAATAAAGGAATGGTAGCCAGGACTACCAATGGCGGTACCAACTGGGAATGGATGCAGGTAAAAGGATTTGAACATACAGATTTCAGAGACATAGAAGCTTTTGACAAAAACAATGCTGTGATAATGGGTATAGATCAGCCAGCTATTGTACTAAAGACACACGATGGTGGTGTACATTGGCAAACAGTATTTGAAGACAACAGAAAGGGAATGTTTTTAGATGCTATGGCATTCTGGAACGAACAAAGCGGTATTGTCATTGGTGACCCTATTGATGGGAAAGTATTCATAGCTCGAAGTTTTGACGGTGGTGATAGTTGGCAAAGTCTGCCACAAAATGAACTTCCTGCCGCAGAAAAAGGAGAAGCAATGTTTGCAGCAAGCGGCACCAATATCAGTCCCATATCATTATCAGAAGCCGCATTTGTTACCGGAGGTACATTATCACGATATTTTTATCGCGATAAAAAAATAGTGTTACCCCTATTGCAGGGGAAGGAAACAACCGGTGCCAACTCACTTGCGGTATATGGAAATAAGAAACGAAAACCAGCTCAACACTTGATGGTGGTAGGTGGTGATTTCACTAACGACAGTCTTTCGCAGGGCAACTGTGCCATAAGCAGCGACGGCGGGGCAACCTGGAAAGCTCCTGTTGTGCCGCCAAAGGGATATAAAAGTTGTGTTGAATATATTACAGAAAAAAAATTAATAACCTGCGGTACTTCGGGAGTGGATATATCAGAAGATGGCGGGATGCATTGGAGACAAATCAGTCCCCTCAGTTTTCATGTATGCCGCAAATCAAAAAAAGGAAACCTTGTTTTGCTTGCCGGTAAAGACGGAAGAATTGCAAAGTTGGAATGGGAATAGATGCCGGGGGTATTTTGGTGGACCATTAATGTTGTAGCTCAAAGTATTATATTTTGGCAGAAACACAGCATAACTATTTGTTCATGAAGCATAAACCATGATTAAGCGATAAGAGAAAATTGTATTTTTAATTATTTATCCATTCGTGCATCTGTAGCTTATAAAGTTTCAAAATCATTATTTTTGCCCGATGAAATTGCAGGAAAAGAGATCCATCCGGGTTGCAATATTAGATTTATATGAAGGAGTTCCCAACCAGGGAATGCGATGTATACGTGAAATCCTGAATCAATATGCAGAAGCAAATTTCCTCGATATTATGTGGGATGAGTTTGAAGTGCGCCGTGAACTGCAGACCCCTAATGTGGCATCTTACGATATTTTCATTTCAAGTGGCGGCCCCGGGAGCCCTATCGATAGTGAAGGCTCTGAATGGGAAAACAAATATTTCAAATGGCTGGGTAGTGTGGAGAAGTGGAATAATAATCCCGGAAACTATAACAGGAAATTTGTTTTTTTTATTTGTCATTCTTTTCAACTCGTTTGCCGCCATTATAGAATAGCTGAAGTAATTAAACGCCGGTCAACATCATTTGGTGTATTTCCTATGCATCTGCTTGACAGTGGAAGAGATGAAATCATTTTTGAGGGACTGAGCGATCCCTTCTATGCGGTGGATAGTCGCGATTACCAGGTAATCAAGCCCAATCACAATAAACTGACCGAAATGGGTAGCGCAATATTGTGTATTGAAAAAGAAAGACCGCATGTGCAATTAGAAAGGGCAATAATGGCAGTCAGATTTAATGAATATATGGTGGGCACACAATTCCATCCTGAGGCTGATGCTATAGGGATGAGCATGTATTTGCAACGGGAGGATAAAAAGGAAAGTGTAATTGCAGCCCACGGAGAAGCCAAATGGTCATCTATGATTGAACAACTCAACGACCCCGATAAAATTTTGTGGACATATGCCCATGTGCTTCCCAATTTTCTGAACCAGTCGGTTGAACATTTGCAGACAGCAGTATTATAATAATTACTACCTTTCTGTAAACTTACAGGCAATGGTTACTTCCTTACGAAAAGCATTCAATGCAGCATTTACCCAACAAAAATACCAATCCTTTCTTACCGACCTTTACAGCAAGCACCCGGGCGCCATTGAGTTCAGGGTTGCAGAAACACCTGTTTTTGTAGATAAGGCTTTTACACATAAAATGTTCGATGTGTGTGAGCATATCATTGATTTGGTTTGCGACCCGCGATTTAAACAACTCACGGAACGGGCTATACCCACCGGCGAATTTGTACAAAATGAAACTACTCATTCACAAATGATTGCTTTCGATTTTGGAATTTGCATCAATGACCAGGGGGAACTGGAGCCTCAGTTGATAGAGATGCAGGGATTCCCAACTTTATTTGCCTTCCAGGTATATTATCCCGAAGTTTTGGAAAAACACTTCAGCATTCCCGGTAACTATACTCCTTACCTCGGGGGCTACACCAAAGACTCCTATATTGCCATGCTGAAGAAATTACTCCTAAACGGACACAATCCCGAAAATGTAATATTACTGGAGATCAAACCCCACGAACAAAAAACAAGAATTGATTTTTATTGTACCGAAGATTATACTGGTGTGAAGCCTGTTTGTATTTCGGAACTAACGACTGAAGGGCGACAGCTTTTTTATTTCAGGGATGGAAAAAAGACAAGGGTAAAAAGAATTTATAACCGTATCATATTTGATGACCTTAAATCAAGAACTGATTTAGGGGATATTATAGACATTACTCAAAACTGGGATGTGGAATGGGTGCCCCACCCCAACTGGTTTTATCGTATCAGTAAATTCACATTGCCTTTTATTTATCATCCTTATGTTCCAAAGACATTCTTTTTAAATGAGGTAACACAGTTGCCGGCAGATCTTGAAAACTATGTACTTAAACCACTGTTTTCTTTTGCAGGGCAGGGTGTGGTGATCGATGTTACCCTTCGTGATGTTGAAAACATTAAAGATCCTCAAAACTGGATATTGCAGCGCAAAGTAAAATATGCTGACATTATCGAAACCCCGGATATACCAGCCAAAGCAGAAATCAGGATGATGTATGTTTGGCCTGATGATGATAAGCGCCCCCATCCTGCTATTAATCTTGCCAGGCTAAGTAAGGGAAAAATGATAGGGGTACGGTACAATGCCGAAAAGGAATGGGTAGGTGGCTCTGTATGTTACTTTGAAACTTATTAACCTTAATTAACCTAAAGGCAACTAAATGAATAACAGGGTATAGTAATTTTAGGTACAATTACAAATTATGCGGTATATGTATAAGCGTTTGAGCTTCACGGTAATGCTGAGTTACTGCATTGTGATGGCAGGTATGGCGCAACAAAAAACTTTTGGAAGCGCTATTGTAAAATCAAAGACATCTGTAACTTTTCCCGACAATAATAACCGTGGCGGCAGTGACAATGGAGACGGGGATTTGGGAGGCCGCCCATCGGGAATGGAATCAAAGAGCACGGTGTATTACCGTGGAGATTTCATTAAAATAGACAATGAATCCGAATTTGGCAATAACAGTATTATTATTGATAAAAAAAACGAAAGGACTACTACCCTGATACAGGCAATGGGAAGAAAGACCGGTTATTACAGTACTGAAGAAGAAAGAAAAGCTTTGGAAGAACGCATGCGCAAAAGAATGGATTCCATACGCCAGGCAAGAGGGGAATCTGCAGAGAATAACCAACGGCAGCAAAACCCACAGGATGTAGAAATAGTGCAAACGAATGAAACAAAGAAAATAGCAGGGTTCACCTGCAAAAAGGCTATTATAAAATCAAAGCCGCGACAGGGAGAAGTAAATGAAACAATAGTTTGGTATTGCCCAGACATCAAGCACCCCGAAAACTATCCACTTAATTTTGGCAATACCGGCGGCAGAGGATTTGCGGGAGCTATGTCGGGAAGAAATAATTTTAGTGGTCTTGAAAAAATAGATGGTTTTATTATGGGATTGGAAGTAAGCAGGCCCAATGGATTTAAAATGGAAACAGAAGTTACAGATATAAAAACGGATGTGACAATACCGGACAAAACATTTGAAATACCTAAAGGATATGATATTAAACCCATCAGTGAAATGGAAAACCAAATGAGAAACGGAAGATTTTTCAGAGGTGGACCTCCCGGAGGTGGAAACAATTAGGTTTTGGGGCTTTTAGTTGTGGGTCTTTCCGTTACAGGAAAGACCTTTTTATTTATTTATCATCACAAATATTATGGGGGAGCGTATGAAAACCCCACTCTTTTAACAGTGTGCTATATTGCGGTTCCGCAAGTGATCTGTTCTTATAATGTCCTGCCAGCCATTTCTGACGATAGGCTTCATATATGGTAACAGCACAGGCTACTGATATATTCAATGATTGAATAATGCCGGCTTGAGGGATAATAAAATTACCGTCGGAAAGTTTCCGGATATCTTCACTCACCCCGGAATGTTCATTACCAAAAACCAATGCTACAGATCGGGTAAAATCAACTTCAAATACGTTTACAGCTCCCTCATCAAGATGAGTGGACAAAATCCTGTCATATTTTTTCCGTAGTACTTCAAAACATTGCAATACATCAGTATATTGATGTATACTCAGCCACTTTGAAGCACTGGAAGAACTCCTGACGCCCCATTTTTTGTGACGTGGAATTTTTGTATTCAATATGTATATATCCTGAATACCCACTGCATCACAACTACGCATTACTGCTGATATATTGTGCGGATCAAAAACATTTTCCAACACAACAGTGAGGTTGTTTTGACGTTTATTCAAAACTTTTAGCAACCTGTCCGATCTTTCTGGCGTCATATTTGTAAAATTAGTTTACCAATAACAAAAAACTATCTTTGCCTGTTTAAAAAACTCATTAAAGTCCATTATCTGTCATGCTGAAAAAGATTTTAAAAATTTCCGGTATCATTTTACTCGTATTGATCATTGCCGCCCTTGCACTACCAATGATTTTCAAAGATAAAATTACCAACATTGCAAAAACAGAAATCAATAAAAACCTTAACGCTACAGTAGATTTTAAGGATGTGAATCTTTCTCTGTTTCGTCATTTTCCACGGCTGGCTGTGGGGTTGGAAGACCTGAAAGTAACCGGACAGGATGATTTTGCAAAAGATACACTTATAGCAGCCGAACGAATTGATGTGGCCATTAACCTGATGAGCCTCTTTAGCGGATCACAGATGAAAATATACAGTATCACTGTTGATAAACCAAGAATACATGCGCTGGTTAACAAAGATGGTAAGACCAACTGGGATATTACTAAGCCGGATACGACATCTGCCACTACCGAAGAACCTTCAGCATTCAGCATGAAGCTTAACCATTATAAAATTAATGATGGCTATATTAAGTATGCCGATATTCCTGGAGATATGAGTGCCGAGATTACCCATCTCAATCACTCAGGCAGTGGTGATTTCACTTCCGATCTTTTTACGCTCAGCACTTCAACTTCCGCAGAATCTGTAAATTTTGTCTATACAAAAATCCCATACCTTTCTGGCGCTAAAGCTTCGCTGGATGCAGATATACAGGTAGATAACAAACAGGATAAATATACTTTTAAAACTGATGACGTAGTACTAAACGATCTTAAATTATCTACAGCAGGTTACTTTCAGTTTGTGAATGACAGTACTTATGGTATGGACATTTCATTCAAAGCACCTTCTACTGAATTTAAAACACTGCTTTCGCTGATACCCGCAGTTTATAAAAATGATTTTGATAAAATAAAAACTAACGGCAAAGCAATATTCAACGGCAATGTAAAGGGGGAATACAATGCTGTGAAAATTCCTTCCTATCATATCAACCTGAATGTGGAAAACGGATTTTTCCAATATCCGGATCTGCCACAACCTGTAAAAAATATCAATATCGCTATGAAGGTGGATAACCCTGATGGTGTAACGGACAATACTGTGGTAGATATTTCCAAAGGTCATATTGAATTTGGCAACGATCCTTTTGATTTCAGGTTGCTGTTGCAAAAACCAGTGACCGATCAGTATATTGATGCCAATGTAAAAGGGAAACTAGACCTGGCACAGGTTACCAAATTCGTAAAACTCAGCGGGGATACAAAGCTATCCGGGCTGCTCGATGCAGATGCTACGGCTAAGGGTAATATTGCTGTAATCACACAGCAAAAACCAGGTCCATTTACAGCAAACGGATTTATTAATCTTACTAATCTGAATTACTCCTCCAAAGATTTTCCCCAGCCGGTACGTAACAGCAACATCCAGATAAAATTTGATAACCCGGATGGTGTTCCGGATCACACAGTAATAAATGTGCCGGTGGCCCATGTAGAGATTGGCAGCAACCCCATTGATTTTAATGTATTACTGAAGACCCCGGCTACTGATCCTTATTTTGACGGAAAGGCAAAAGGGAAATTCGACTTAGCTTCGGCAAGCCAGTTTACTACACTGGAACCGGGGATGTCTGTTTCGGGAATGCTGAATGCTGATATTGCTTTCAGGGGAAATAAATCATCCATTGATAAAAGTCAGTACGACAAAATAAATACTTCCGGAACATTGACAGTAACTAACCTGGATTATAAAAGTAAAGACTATCCGAATGGTGTAAAAGTGAGTGATGCTGCTTTCACCTTTAACCCTAAAAATATAACACTTAATACCCTTAAAGCAGAGTATCTCAAATCGCACATTACTGCAAACGGATCAGTAGATAATGCTCTAGGATATATGCTGAAAGATGAACCTATTGCAGGCACACTGAATATAACTGCCGATAAAGTAAACCTGAACGATTTTATGGGAACTTCGGCTTCTGCAACTACAGATACTGCAACTACCACTTCAGCTTCGCCATTTGAAGTTCCCAAAAATGTTGCATTTACGCTGAACGCTAATGTTGACAAACTTATTTATGACAAAGTAGAGTACGACAACCTGAAAGGTACGGTATCAATTAAAGATCAAACTGTAGCGCTGAAAGATATGGCAATGAATGCACTGGGGGGCAACCTGTCATTAAGCGGGTATTATTCCACTAAAACAAACAAAAAAACGCCGGATATTTCTCTGAGCTATGATATTAAAGAACTGGATGCCGAAAAGACATTTAATGCTTTTAATACTGTTCAGTTGCTGATGCCGATAGGGAAATTTATTTCAGGAAAAATCAACTCCCAACTCACACTGGATGGTGTTTTAGGCGGAGATATGACTCCGATAGTCAAATCCTTAACCGGTAAAGGAAACCTCTTACTGATAGAAGGAGTGTTGAAAAAATTTGCACCTGTAGAAAAACTGGCTCAGACACTCAACATCAATGAGCTAAATGGTTTTTCGCTCAAAGACATAAAAACTTATTTTGAATTTGCTAAAGGTAAGGTGCTGGTGAAACCATTTCATGTCAAAGTAAAAGATATTGATATGGAAATTGGTGGTATGCACGGGCTTGATCAGTCTATTGATTATGCCATCGCTATGAAAGTACCACGTAGCCTTATAGGCAGCCAGGGAAATGCACTGATCAACAATCTGGCGCAACAGGCATCTAGTAAAGGCATACCTGTTAAGCTGAGCGACTATATTAACCTGAACATAAAAATGGGTGGTACACTTACCAGTCCCCAACTGAAAACTGACCTGCAACAGGTAGCAGGAGACGCCGTTGCAGATATGAAGCAACAGGCAGCAGATTTTGCCCAGCAAAAAATAAACGACGCCAAAAATGAAGTAAAAGACTCACTGAACGCTATAAAAAACCAGGCGATTAAAGACCTTAAAGCAGATATTACCAACCAATTACTTGGTGGCGGCAAAGACAGCGTTTCCGAAGGCAAATCACTTGACGACACCAAAAAGAATGCAGAACAAACGTTAAAGAACACACTAAACGGTTTGTTTAAAAAGAAAAACAAGGATACTGCAAAATCACAATAGTAAATAACAACTATCAACCTTTTCTATTAAAGAAGAATGTACGAAAGGAATAAAAAATTCCATACGTATATTCAGGACTCCCGTTAACTGAATCAATCAATCCTCGTATTTTAAATGTGCGGGACGCTGGAATCCACGGATCCCTGGTTCCGCACAGTTTTATTTTATATCTTAACAACCACCTGCCCTACCTTCCATCGCCGGGAATAATTTTATTTAATTTGATGCTTACGTTGTCTCCTCAGCCTGAGAAAATAAATTATCTTGATGTTGTCTGCAACAGCATTCCTTAAATTGAATTAATATATTTGTGATAGAATTAAAGAAAAGTATTATGTCGTTTAGAATACTTCTTATCACAATTACTGCTGTACTGTTCTTATCATCCTCTGCACAATTGCAAACCGCATCAAAAAAGAAAACAGAAAAAAAATCACCCAATATTATCATCATATTTTGTGATGATATGGGTTATGGTGATATCTCCCAGTTTGGAGCAACTATGTACACTACCCCTAATCTTGATAAACTTGCCACACAGGGTATGACGTTCAGGCAATTTTATGCCGCAGAAGCGGTTTGCTCAGCTTCGAGAGCCGGGTTACTTACAGGATGTTACCCCAACCGCATTGGAATTTTTAATGCACTTATGCCCTGGTCGAAAAACGGTTTAAGCTCAGAAGAAAAAACAATTGCAGAAATAGTAAAAGAAAAAAATTATGCGACAGCGGCTTTTGGCAAATGGCATGTAGGCTGTCAAAAACAATTCCTGCCCCTGCAGCATGGTTTTGATGAATATGTAGGATTGCCCTACTCCAATGATATGTGGCCGGTTGATTTTGACGGCAATCCCATTACCGATACCTCAAACTGGAAAAGTAAATATCCACCCCTGCCATTGATCCAGGGAAATGAAACCCTAAAAACCATCAATACACTCGAAGACCAGGCAACACTTACAACCTTATATACAGAAAAGGCGGTTGACTTCATAATACGCAATAAAAACAAACCCTTTTTTCTCTATCTCCCCCACTCTATGCCACATGTGCCTATTGCAGCTTCTGCTAAATTCAGGGGCAAAAGTAAGCAGGGGCTTTATGGCGATGTCATTATGGAGATTGACTGGTCGGTAGGAGAAATTATGAAAACTTTAAAAAAATATAACCTCGAACAAAACACATTGGTAATATTTACCAGCGATAATGGACCCTGGCTCAACTTTGGAAATCATGCCGGCAATACCGGCGGCTTGCGGGAAGGCAAAGGCGCCAGTTGGGAAGGCGGGCAAAAAGAACCCTGCATTATGCGATGGCCGGGAGTAATACCTGCCGGAACCGTATGCAACAAAATTGCATCTACCATTGATTTACTGCCCACCCTTGCTGCTATCACCAATGGCAAATTACCCGATCATAAAATTGACGGGGTAAATATCCTTTCACTGATGAAGAATGAACCAGGAGCTGATCCCAGGCGAATATTTTACTATTATTATGGAGTAAATAAACTGGAAGCTGTGCGCAAAGATCAATGGAAACTGGTATTACCGCATACCGGAAGATCTTATGAAGGTTTTGCACCCGGAAATGATGGGCACCCCGGAAAAACAGATGAAAACCGTAAAACAGAATTGGCACTTTTTGACTTGCGGAGAGACCCCGGAGAAAGATATGATGTAAAAGATTATTACCCCGAAATAGTACAGGATCTTCAGCAACTGGCAGAAGAAGCACGTGAGGATCTTGGTGATGCACTCACCAACAGAAAGGGTAAATATTCCAGAAAGGCGGGGTATGCGGAATAATGTATAAAAGCCCTAAGGCAGACAATATTCACTTCAAAAAACTCAAAACCATGAAGACATTTTATTTTACATTATCTTTTATCTGCCTGCACGTTTGTTGTATTGCTCAGTCCCATAAAAGACCGAATATAGTTTTCTTCCTGAGCGACGATCATGCCTACCAGGCGATATCAGCTTATGGTTTTGGGCTCAACAACACACCTAATATTGACAAGATCGCTAAAGAAGGTACCCTTTTCACAAGGGCATTTGTTACCAATTCCCTCTGTGCACCCAGCCGTGCTGCTATACTTACAGGCAAGTATGGGCACCTCAATGGAATTATGGGCAATGGTGGTGAAGTTTTCAATGGAGCGCAAACTACTTTTCCAAAACTGCTGCATGAATCAGGCTATCAAACCGCTCTTATTGGCAAGTGGCACTTAAACTCAGACCCCACAGGTTTTGATTACTGGAAGATATTACCGGGACAAGGTATTTATTACCAACCCGATTTTATTGAAAACGGAGTGAGGAAAACAGAAACCGGTTATGTAACTGATCTCACTACAGAGTTTGCTATTGACTGGTTGAACCAGCGCGATACTTCTAAACCATTTTGCATACTGGTATGGCAAAAAGCACCGCATCGTGACTGGTTGGCTTCTTTAACATACCTGCACTTGTTCGACTCTGTTAATATCCCGATGCCCGAAACATTTTATGATAACTATAAAACCCGCACCAGGGCGGCACATGAACAAAAAATGCAGATAGACCGCGACCTTGCTGATAATTACGACCTGAAATTGCATTTTGATATTTCTAATCCTCCCGGGAGGCTCGATGAAAACTGGAAAAGCTTTCTGGATAAATTTACTCCCGAAGAAAAAAAGGCATTTGAAGATGCATACAGGGTAAAAAATGAAGCATTCTTTAATGCTCATCTTAGCGGAAAGGAATTAGCCGCATGGAAATACCAGCGGTATATCAAAGATTATCTGCGCTCTGTGCAGTCGGTAGACGACAATGTTGGCATTCTACTGCAATACCTGAAAGACCACCAGTTAGATAATAATACCATTGTAATTTATAGTGCCGATCAGGGTTTTTATCTGGGAGAGCATGGCTGGTTCGACAAAAGATTTATGTATGAAGAGTCTTTTCGCACTCCATTACTGATAAAATGGCCCGGAGTGGTAACACCAGGAACAAAAAATAATAACCTTGTAATGAACATTGATATTGGTGAGACATTGCTTGATGCAGCCGGCGTGAACATTCCATCTGAAATGCAGGGGGCAAGTCTTTTACCTGTATTGAAAAAGTCCGGCACGCCTGCAAACTGGCGGAAGTCAGTATACTATCATTATTATGAGTCGGGCGATGAACACAATGTTGCCAAACATATCGGAGTAAGGACTGACCGCTACAAACTCATCTATTTTTACGAGAACAAAGAATGGGAATTTTATGATTTGGAAAAAGATCCAAATGAGTTAAACAATGTGTTTGGGAATCTTGCATACAAAAAGGAGATCGAAGCATTGAAAAAGAACCTGAAAGAATTACAGCAAAAATATAAAGACCCCGAACCGGTTTTACCATAGTTATTTTTTAAAAATAGATCACTTTGGAAAAATCACACTTACTCATTGCTTTTGTTTTTGCAATATTGCCGGTGCATGCCCAGCAAAATACCATTGCTCATACAAAGCATCCTAATATCCTTTTCATTATTACAGATGATCAAACCTTTTCCGCTGTTCATGCAATGGGCAATAAAGAAATTAAAACACCTAATATAGACCAACTCGCAAAGATGGGTACCTCATTCACCAATGCCTATAATATGGGGGCATGGGGCGGTGCAGTATGTATAGCATCAAGAGCAATGTTGAATTCGGGCAGAACTGTATGGCGTGCCCGGCAACTGACCCGGGACTGGCAGCAGGGTAATGCTATAGATAAAACATGGAGCAAACTTATGGAAGCCGGCGGCTATCAAACCTATATGACAGGTAAGTGGCATGTGAATATTGATCCTGAAAAAGTTTTTCAGATTGCCAAAAATGTTAAACCGGGTATGGCAGATGATCTATGGCATTTATTGAAAACAATACCCCCTTCAGCTGAAGCACTTAAAAATGGAGATTCAACCGTTCATTATATTATGCCACCCGGTTACAACCGGCCATTAAGTGAAGATGATAACGGCTGGCTGCCTTACGATACAGCCCGGGGCGGATACTGGAAGGGAGGAACGCACTGGTCGGTAGTTTTGCGCCAGGATGCTATACAATTCATTGAGCAGGCTTCAAAATCAGATCGTCCTTTCTTCATGTATATTGCTTCAAATGCCCCGCACGATCCGCGTCAGTCCCCAAAACAATATCAGGACATGTATCCCATTGAAAATATTTCATTGCCCGTCAGTTTTTTGCCCGGGTATCCTTATAAAGACGCGATTGACAATGGGCCTGATCTCCGCGATGAAGCCCTTGCTCCATTTCCCCGAACGTCTTATGCCATTAAAAAACATATTCAGGAATATTATGCAAGCATCACTTACCTTGATGAACAAATAGGTCTTATGCTGGATGCACTCGAAAAATCGGGTAAGATGGAAAATACCTATATCTTTTTTACATCAGATCATGGACTGGCATTAGGGAAACATGGTCTTATGGGCAAACAAAGCCTGTTTGAGCATAGCGTAAAACCTCCATTGATTATTGTCGGTCCCCAAATACCACAAGGGAAAAAAATTAGTACTCCTGTTTATATGCAGGATGTGATGGCAACTGCTCTTGATGTGGCCGGAATACAAAAACCATCCTATATAGAGTTCAACTCACTGATGCCATTAGCAAGGGGGGGTACAAACAAAAGTCAATATCCCGCTATTTACGGATCTTATATGAATGTGGAAAGAAGTATCCGTAAAGGGAAATACAAATTGATTCTTTATCCCAAAATCAAAAAAACACTTTTATTCAATCTGGAAAAGGATTCTGAAGAAATGAACAATATGGGGGATGATCCAAAAAACAAAAAAGTTGTTCTTGAACTTTTTCATGATTTAATTCAACTCCAGGTATCCCTGGCGGATACACTCGATCTTAAGGATTGGTATAAACAGTTATCAGAATAAAAATATTTTAATTAAAATGAAAAAGAATGAGATACCTCCTTTTCACAACAATTACCTGCTGCTTGCTTTATATCTCTGTTGCTGCCCAGCAAAAAAGCAACGCAATTGACCGGCCCAATATCATTTATATTCTTGCCGATGATATGGGGTACGGCGATGCAAGCTGTCTTAATGAGCAATCGAAGATCCATACCCGCCACATTGATCAATTAGCTGCCAATGGTATGAAATTTACCGATGCCCACAGTAGCTCTGCGGTATGCAGTCCCACCCGGTACGGTATACTAACGGGCAGGTATAACTGGCGTTCTGATTTACAAAGCGGCGTACTGTGGAGTTATGATACAGCGCTTATTGCCCAAAAGCGGTTAACCGTAGCAGGCATGCTAAAAAATAACGGATACAATACAGCCTGTATCGGCAAATGGCACCTCGGGCTAAACTGGGGAAAAGATGCGTCAGGCAAGATAGATTTTAAAATGCCTATTTATAATGGTCCGGTTACTCTTGGCTTCGATTATTTTTATGGCATCACTGCATCATTGGATATTCCACCCTATTTCTATATCCAAAACGACAGGATTACAGCTACCGGCATAGATACCATTGCGGCCACCACTGGTAAAGGGTTCTGGCGGGAAGGGCCAATAGGAAACGATTTTAAACATATTGAAGTACTACCCCGGCTGACAGAGAAAGCAGTACACTATATTGCGGAGCAATCCAAACAGAGCACTCCATTTTTCTTATACTTTCCTCTCCCGGCGCCACACACTCCTATATTGCCAACCAGGGAGTTTCAGGGCAAAAGCGGTACAAATGCTTACGGAGATTTTGTGCTCATGGTTGATGATGTAGTAGGAAAAGTAATGGATGCGGTGAATAAAAATGGAATTGCAAACAATACAATAATCATCTTCACAAGTGATAACGGTTGTTCACCCATGGCCGATTTTAATGAACTGCAAAGCTTCGGCCACAATCCCAGTTATGTATTTCGCGGAACGAAAGCCGATATATATGAAGGCGGACATCGTATACCATTTATTATTAGCTGGCCCGGAAAAATCCGGACAGGCAGTAGTTGCGATAGCACAATTTGTCTTACCGATTTTATGGCTACCTGTGCTTCAATATTAAACTATCGCCTGCCTGAGGATGCCGGCGAAGACAGTTATTCACTCTTACCTTTAGTGTTACCTGGGTCAAAAACAAATTACGAAAGGACTTTCACTATTCATCATTCAATATTTGGTGAGTTTTCTATACGCCAGGGAAAATGGAAGCTTGCAATATGTCCCGGTTCAGGAGGCTGGAGTCATCCAACTCCTGTTGAGGCGCGGGAGCAGGTTTTGCCTTCAGTGCAATTGTTTGACATAGAAAAAGATGCTGCAGAACAACACAACGTAGCTGCTCAACATCCTGAACTTGTAAAGAGATTGATAGCACTTACACAGCAATGCATTAGCGATGGCAGGAGTACACAAGGTGCCAAACAAAAAAATGATGCAGCAGTAATACTATTCAAATAGTAATAACTGCAAAAGTGTTTACTAAATACTTTCTTATTGGGATATCTTCTTATTCGTCTAACCTGAAAACTATAGTTTCATTTTCCCATGAAGCAACTTAAAATTCTATTGAATATTTATTATATCGTTTTTAACCTGGAGGACCTTCCATAAAATTCTCCATTTATCCATTGTGTACTTTATGAATGAAAAATTTCATTTACGTTTGAGTATTATCCGCATTATTACACACCTTTTCTACAAGTCTGGAGTTGTTATTATTTTTTGAAAGATGACCAAGCACCAGGTGTTGCAGTAACTTTTACCCGTGCTGCAAAACAACTTCAAAGCTAACCCAAAATAAAAGGGTGATGGTTACGCAACCTATCAGACAGACGCAGTCGTAAAACGCCAGAAGTGACTAGCTAAACATCTCCTTCACTCTTTCAAAAAAACTCTTTTCACTTTTGTTGGGTTGTGGTTTGAAATTTGGCGATTGCTGTAATTTCTCAAGCATTTCTTTTTCTTCAGTGCTTATATTTTGAGGAGTCCATACATTCACGTGAATCATCTCGTCGCCGCGTTCATAAGAATTAACTGCAGGGAAACCCTTTCCTTTTAACCGGAAAATTTTACCACTCTGTGTGCCTGGAGGGATCTTAATTTTAGCCTTACCGTCAATAGTAGGCACCTCCAACTGCACACCAAAAACAGCGTCTGTAAAAGATATATGTAAGTCGAAGACTACGTTTAACCCTTCTCGCTGCAGCTCTGAATGTGATTCTTCTTCAATAAGAATTATCAGGTCGCCGGGAGCGCCACCTCTTTCCCCTGCATTTCCTTTGCCACTCATACTAAGTTGCATGCCTTCCTGTACCCCGGCTGGTATTTCAATATTTACAGTTTCCTCACCATATATTCTGCCCTCGCCACGACAGGTATTACATTTGCTGGTAATGGTGGTTCCTTCTCCATTACAGGCAGAACAGGTGGTTACAGTTTGCATCTGACCGAGGAAAGTGCTGGTTACTTTTCTTACCTGGCCGCTTCCACCACAGGTAGAGCAGGTTTGCACCGAACCCTTGTCTTTTGCCCCGCTGCCATGACAGGTATTACAGTTAACGTATTTTTTTACTTTGATAGTTTTGGTGGCTCCATTGGCCATCTCTTCATAATTCAGTTTAATTTTTACCCGGAGATTACTGCCTCTCGTACCGGTGCTTCTCCCCCTGCCACTGCTTCTACCCCCGCCAAAAAAACTTCCGAATATATCATCTCCAAAAACATCTCCAAACTGGCTGAATATATCATCCATATTCATACCTCCGCTAAACCCACCACCACGATTATTTCCTACTCCTGCATGACCAAAGCGATCGTACTGAGATTTCTTCTGGGCATCACTCAATACTTCATACGCTTCCGCAGCTTCTTTAAATTTCTCTTCAGCAGCCTTGTCTCCCGGATTGCGGTCGGGATGGTATTGCATTGCTACCTTGCGGTAGGCTTTTTTCAACTCATCAGCAGTAGCGCTTTTGGAAACGCCAAGTACCTCATAATAATCTCTTTTCATAAATCGTATTAAATTTATTGGCCAACTACCACCTTTGCAAAACGTATGATCTTATCATTCATATAGTAACCCTTAACAATTTCATCAATCACTTTTCCTTTCAATGTTTCGTCCTGCACAGGTACCTGTGAAATAGCTTCCTCATGATCGGGATCAAAATCCTTTCCTATACAATCCATCGGTTTCAATCCTTTAGCAAATAAAATAGTGCGAAGCTTATTGAATACCAGTTGAACTCCTTCGTTTACCGCATTTTTTTCACCGCTTTCCTCTATTTGCCTTTCAGCCCGGTCGCAGTCGTCCAATACATCAAGTAAAGAAATGATTACCTCTTTGCCGGCTGTTTGCATCAGTTCAATCCTTTCTTTAGATGTTCTGCGTTTGTAGTTATCAAATTCAGCGTATAGACGCAGATATTTCTCTTTCTGATCGGACAATTCGGCCTGCAATTTCTCACCTGTTGTATCTGACATTTGCTCCGCAAATTCCTCTCCTCCTGCCACATTCGCATTATTCTCAATATCAATGCTGCCATTTTGCTCATTATCCCCCTGATTTTCAATGTCCTTCTTAGTGTAATCTTTCATAATTTACATAGTTATATTGAAGCTACTATATTAAACAACAAGTTTGCCAACCTGAATGATAAGTCAAAATGACGGAAGGTGATGGGGATTTTAGAGCAGTGAGCTTGGGGTAGTGAGCTTTGAGCGGTAGTTGACAATGGCTTTTAGCTTTGGGTATGCAGTTGGGTTTTGTACAAAGAGCAATATATGATTAAACATTAATGCCCTACACCCTATCCCAAAAGACCAAAGCTCAATACCCATTACCCAAACCTCATAACCTACTCCTTATCTTTGTGCCCATGATAAAAGTATACCTCCGGCAAAAAATCAGCCATCGCATTCAAAATGGACACCCCTGGATTTTTACCAATGAAGTAAAGACAATTGAAGGGAATCCTTCCGGTGGCGAAATTGCAGAAGTATTTACACACGATAAAAAATTTATTGGGAAAGGCTATATCAATCCGAAATCACAAATTATAGTACGGTTGCTCACCCGAAACAGAGAAGTAATTGTTGATGATAATTTTTTTTACACACATCTACAGGAAGCCTGGCGTTATCGTGTTAAACTTGGGTATATAGAAAACTGCAGACTGATTTTTGGCGAAGCAGACCAGATGCCGCAACTGATCATAGATAAGTTTAACGATTATTTTGTGATACAAACACTGGCGCTTGGCATTGATGTATGGAAGCCCGCTATCGTCGCAGCTTTACAAAAGATATTCAATCCAAAAGGAATATATGAGCGCAATGATGTGCCGGTACGTGAGTTGGAAGGCCTACCCCAGCAAAAAGGATTTTTATCGGATCCTTTTGATACTACTATTGTTATAAATGAAAATGGTTTACGATTTAATGTAGATATAGCCAATGGGCAGAAAACCGGATATTTTCTTGACCAACAGGACAACAGGCGCAAGATAAAACATATAGTAAAAGATGCTGATGTACTTGGCGCATTTTGCTATACCGGTACTTTTGAGATTCATGCTGCACATTATGGTGCAAAATCGGTATTGGGACTGGATATCTCTGAGAGTGCCTGTACACAGGCAACGAAGAATGCAACACTCAATGGATATGAAAACATCTGTAGATTTGAGTGCGTAAACGCCTTTGATGTTTTAAAGACCTGGGCAAAGGAGGGCAAACAATATGATGTTGTAATGCTGGATCCGCCTTCGTTTACCAAAACTCGTGAAAATATACAAAAAGCAATTACCGGGTATAAGGAAATAAACCTGCGTGGCATGAAGCTCGTTAAACCAGGCGGATTTCTTGTTACCTCAAGTTGCACCAATTTAGTACAACCCGATTTGTTTCTTGATATTATAGGTATGGCAGCAAAAGACGCCCGCAGAAAACTGAGGCAGGTTAGTTTCCAGGCACAGTCATCGGATCATCCCATTATTCCCGGAATGGAGAATACAAATTATCTTAAGTTTTTGATAGTGCAGGTAAATTAACGTTGCCGCCTCTGCCACACCCAACAGGTAATTTGCATGAACCATTATGCAAAAACTCATTGTAATGCATCTTTCAGAACAAAATCACAATTATTTTATTTTTGAAAAAAACGCTGCATGAAAAATTTCAGTTCCCTTTTGATGATTTTACTTTCCTGTTTGTTTTTTTTAACCGCTAAAACACAAACCAAAATGCAATCTTACGATAGCGCCTGGAAAAAAGTAGATAGACTAATTAAACAGCATGGACTGGAAAAATCAGCCCTGGCAGCGGTAGATGATATTTATACCCAGGCCAAAAAAGATAAAAACGAAGTACAGTTTATTAAATCGCTTATTTATAAACTACATTTAACCCGGCTCAATTCCCCGGAAGAAAGTACAGACTATTTTAACCTATTAGAACCAGAAATTAACACCTCACCCGAACCGGCAAAACAAATATTGCAATCTATTGCTGCAGCAATGTACTGGCAGTTTTTTCAAAACAACCGCTGGAAACTATACAACAGAACCAACACCGTTAATTTCAACAAAACAGACATCAATACCTGGACAATAGACGATCTGCATTCAAAAATCAGCGCTCTTTATTTCGCTTCGCTTCAAAATCATGAGTTGCTGCAAAAAACGAAACTGGCAGGTTTTGAACCAGTAATTGTAAAAGGTAATACCCGTAAACTCCGGCCAACCTTATATGATTTACTTGCCAACCGTGCACTTGATTATTTTGAAAATGATGAAAAAGATATTACCAAACCTGCTTATGCATTTGTAATATCTGAAAATGCCGCTTTTGATCCGGTAGCTGATTTTATTCATCACCGGTTCATTACAAATGATACAGCAGCCCTGCAGTATAAGGCGCTTTTAATTTATCAGCAATTATTGAAATTTCATAGTGAGGATACCAGTTATGAAGCACTGATAGATGCAGATCTGCGGCGTCTGCAGTTCGTATATCATGCAGCAGTTAATCCGGAAAAGAATGAAGTATATCGAATGGCACTTTTGCATATTACTTCTCAATATGAAAACATACCCGCTGCAGCACAAGCCGGCTATTTACTGGCGCAGTTTTATTTTAACCAAGCTGCTGAATATAATAACAGTAAAACAGAGAAAGACAAAACCGGTTACAAAACCGCCAGGGAGATTTGTGAACGCATCATCAGCCAATTACCGGGAACTGAGGGTGCAGCGAACTGCCAGTACCTGCTGAATAATATACTGCGTAAATCACTGACACTGCACACCGAAAAGGTAAATATTCCAGGAGAAGCATTCCGCACTTTGGTAGAATACAAAAATTTGAACAATTGCTTTTTACGTATTATCAAATTAGATAAATCCCTGAAGACACAGTTACAAAATCGTTATGAAGATAGCTATTGGTATAAGCTTACAACACAAACTGCTTTCAGGGAGTGGAAACAATCTTTGCCCTATACCGAAGATTATCGAGACCATAGTGTGGAAATAAAGATAGACGCGTTACCAATAGGTGAGTATGCCTTACTGGCAAGCACAAACAAAAATTTTAATACACAAAACAATCTTCTTGCTGCACAATACTTTTATATATCTGACATCAGCTATGTCAGCAACAACAAGTCTTATTTTGTACTTCACCGCACTACCGGAACACCTCTTGCCGAAGCGGATGTACAGGTTTGGATATCCAACTACGATTATACAGACAGGAAAAATAAACTACAGAAAAGTGATCTGCTAAAGACAGATAAACATGGCTTTTTTGAACTGCCTGTCAAAGAAAGACAAAATAATAACCTTCGACTCGAAATCACCTGGGAAAAAGACCACTTGTTTATGGATGATTTCCAATATATCTATACCCGGTACGATACCTATAACAATCCGTCAGTAACAGATTATGAAAGTCGAAACCGAAAAATGTTTTTCTTCACTGACAGGAGTATATATCGTCCCGGACAATTAGTATATTTCAAGGGCATAGGGATTACCAAAAACAAGGCTACCGGAAAAGCAGTAATAGTTACCCGGCAGGATGTGGAAGTAAAACTACTTGATGTCAATGGTCAAATTTTAGACTCCACTATGTTGCGCCTGAATGATTACGGTTCCATACATGGTAGTTTTCGCCTGCCACAACAGGTATTGACAGGAAATTTTATACTAACGGCAGAAAGCTTCAATAGAAGTGGAACATCATTTTCGGTAGAAGAGTATAAACGACCAAAATTCCTGGTTGAAATTGAAAAGCCGAAAGGAAATTTTAGGTTAAACGATTCCGTTAGTATTGAAGGTAATGCCAAAGCATATGCCGGAAACCCCATTAATGGTGCCAGAGTGGTGTACAGCGTAAATCGCAGGGCAAGATTCATTTACCCCTGGCTGTATTACAGGCGTGGCTTACCACGTACATCCGGTATGGAAATTGCCCAGGGTATTACCACCACTGATGCAACAGGTAAATTTTCTGTTACATTTCCTGCTATCCCTGATATGAGCCTTGACAGTTCTATGCAACCGGTATTTGATTACAGTGTACAAATAGATGTAACAGATATCAACGGAGAAACAAGAAGTGCAACATCAACCGTGCATGTAGGATATGCTTCCATTGCTCTATCTCTCCTTCTTCCTCAGAAACCTATACCTGCGGATAGTATGAATTCAATAGGAATAAATGCGGTCAATCTTTCCGGCCAACCGGAGACCCTTCACACACATTTTTCCATTTCACCATTAAAAGTGCCGCAAAGACTAATTCGCGATCGCTACTGGAAGGCGCCGGATCAGTTCTTATACAGCGAAGCCGAATTTGTAAAACTTTTTCCGCATGATGAGTATAAAGAAGAATCTGATCATCATAATTGGGAAAAAGAAAAACCAGTATATACCGATACAATGACCACCCACGGGTACAGCAAATATAAAATAGAAAATAAAACATTTTCCCCGGGTTGGTATATAGTAGAAGCTATTGCTAAAGACAAATATGGAGTTGAAGTTAAATCCGTAAGTTATATTCAGTTATATAAGCCCGAGGATAATGCTATTCCTGCACCTTCTTACAACTGGCAAGCCGATGTACATACATCCGCCGAACCCGAAGAAACTGCCTCTTTTTATACCGGCAGCAGTGCTGAAAAATTATTTGTTATACAGGAAATCAGCAAAATATCAGGGGGATCCTTTGACCCACTTCGTATATACGATACCGGTAGTGAAGAAGAACAGAGATCAACTTATGATTATATTTCACTCAATAAAGAAAAAAAACTATTCCGGGTACCGGTAGCCGAAGCTGATCGTGGCGGATTTGGCATAGCGCAGTTTTTTGTAAAAGACAATCGCTTTTATGTCAACAGCATTAATGTAAATGTCCCCTGGACCAACAAAGAACTGTCTGTAAGCCTGACCACCTTCAGGGATAAGACCGAGCCGGGTAGTGAAGAGAAATGGGAAGTAAAAATCAGCGGTAGCAAAGGAGAAAAAGAAGCGGCAGAAATGATCGCATCCATGTACGATGCATCTCTCGACCAGTTTAAACCTCATGCATGGTCAATACCTGATATATGGCCGAAGTATTATAGCAACCATTACTGGAATGGCAGATATTCCTTTGCACAGGTGGAATCGCAGGATAGAAATTCAATTACTGAAAAGAGTGCTTCTTATGAAAAAAGATATGATGAAATATTAATGCTTTCGACACCCTTTTACGGAATGGCAAGATATGCTGTGCCCAGAATAGTCAGAGATGAAGAAAAATCAATGAGTCCTGCCTCTCCAAAAATGAAAAAAGCCACAGGAGCAGTATTGGAAAGTGCTGCCCCCGGAGAAGGAGCAGCAGACAGCATTATGGAATCACAGTTAGTTTTGGAACCTCATAAAACTCATTTACCCGAAGTACCTGCTATTCGCAGCAATTTTAATGAGACGGCATTCTTTTTTCCGGATCTTAAGACCGACAGTACAGGCAATATATCTTTTTCATTCACCATGCCTGAGGCGCTTACTCAATGGAAATTCATGGCTTTTGCTCATACTCCGGGCCTGGCTATGGGCTATGCAGAACATAAAACAATAACACAAAAAGAACTGATGGTTCAACCGAATCCACCCCGTTTTCTGCGCCAAAAAGATAGTATCTGGTTCAGCGCCAAAGTAGTGAACATGGGCAATAACCTGATCAATGGTTTTGCAAAGCTGGAATTGTTTGATGCTGCTACCAATCAACCTGTGGATGCTTTGTTCCAAAATGCTGTTGCCGTTAAAAGTTTTGCAGTAACCGCAGGTCAAAGTGTCGCTGTTCGGTTCAGGTTAAATGTTCCTGCCGATTTTAATGGTGTTTTACAATACCGCATCTCAGCCACTTCATCAGAACAGATCAACGGGAAGACACTTGCAGATGGTGAGGAAAATGTGTTACCCGTACTCAGTAATAGTATACTAGTTACTGAAAGCATACCTCTGAATATGAAAGTCAGTGGGACCAAAAAATTCAAATTTGAAAAATTATTACAGTCACCTATACGAGGTAACAGCACCCTGAAGAATTATTCACTAACAGTAGAATACACAGCGAATCCTGTATGGTATGCAGTACAATCCCTTCCTTATCTTACCGGATTTCCTTATGAATGTGCTGAACAAAGTTTCAACCGTTATTACGCAAATATACTTGCGGCAGGCATTGCCAATAGCTCACCACGACTGAAAAGCATTTTTGAAAAATGGAGTACGGATACTTCCAAAAACAAAGGACTGGCCTCTGCACTTGAGAAAAATGAATCGTTGAAAAGTATACTATTGCAGGAAACACCCTGGCTGACCGAGGCAAAGAATCAAACAGATCAAATGAAACAAATTGCAGTATTATTTGACCAGACCCGTATGAAAAACGAAGCAGATGCCAACTTGCAAAAAATAAGAAACATGCAAACTTCTAATGGTGGCTTTGCCTGGTTTAAAGGCGGACCGGACGACCGTTATATCACACAGTATATTTTAACCGGCTACGGTCATTTGAATATACTGGGATTAGTTTCATCAGAAAATAAAAAAGCCTGGGAAGATATTATAAGCGGGGCTTTAAGGTATTGCGACAAAAGACTCACCGAAGAATATACTGAACTCGAAAAATCTAAATTGACTGTAAGTAAAAACAACCTCACTCCTATAGCAATTCAATATCTCTATATGCGTAGTTTTTTCAAAACTACTGCCATTACTGATAAAAAGTCTTTTAATTATTTTATGCAGCAGGCAAAAAAATACTGGCTTCAGCAGGATAAATATATGCAGGGTATGATTGCGTTGGCTTTATTCCGTTATGGCGACATAACCACTGCAAAAGCAATACTGGCTTCATTGAAAGAGACAGCCATTGTGAATGAAGAATTGGGTATGTACTGGAAAAACCAGCACGGAGGGTACTACTGGTACCAGGCGCCTGTTGAACAGCAGGCATTGCTGATAGAAGCCTTTGCAGAAATAAATGACGACAAAATATCAGTTAATGCAATGAAGCTTTGGTTGCTGAAACAAAAACAAACCCGGCACTGGAACAGTACAAAAGCTACCGCAGAAGTCTGCTATGCTCTGCTGTTGCAGGGTAGCGATTGGCTTGCTGCGACACCCTCTGCAAAAATTACAATTGGCAACAAAATGTTTTCTTCAGATGCAGAAGACACAATTGGTACCGGCTATTTTCAAAAAAGGATAGAGGGCACTGAGATTACACCGGGCATGGGTAATATCAGCGTATCTGTTTCTTCAAAAAAGCAACAAGAGGCTCCAGGATGGGGTGCAGTATACTGGCAATACTTTGAAGACATTGACAAAGTAAGCAGGACAGGTGATGCCACAATGCCTTTACATATCAGTAAAAAACTTTTTGTAGAAAAAAACAGCGATAAAGGGCCTGTACTTTTTCCTGTTTCCGAAAGAGACACCCTGCAGGTGGGAGACAAATTGAAAGTGCGTATTGAGCTGAGAGTTGATCGAAATATGGAATACCTGCATTTGAAAGACCTGCGCGCTGCCGGAACCGAACCGGTGAATGTATTAAGTACCTTTAAATGGCAGGACGGGCTGGGATATTATGAAAGCACAAAAGATATATCAACCAATTTCTTTTTTAGTTGGATGCCCGTTGGTACTTACGTATTTGAATACCCGCTTTTTGTAGAACAACCGGGTAAGTTTTCAGCGGGAATTGCAACCATTGAATGTATGTATGCCCCTGAGTTTAACAATCATACTGAAGGATTAAGAATTATTGTGAAGTAATTGTGTCATCTATTATCATATATCAATGCTATACAACAAATGATTAGTATAAACGACAATCATATCCCAACTATCCTGTAGCAGGCAATAAAGGAATCCACTTATCCGGATAAAATGGCTGAACATCGGATAAAGTAACGGGATGAACGAATAAAATTTCAATTAGGTGTAAACCTTTGCATCTTTACATCATCAAACAAAAACAAAACATCATTAGGATATAGGATCACAAACTGTTATGAATACAGTCAAAAACACCAGAGTTGTCACAGTCTATCGCTAAACATGAGAACATTATTTCACGCTGAGCATTGAGGTACTATTAATTACAGAGCCGGTCTGCAAAGACCGGCTTTTATTTTATTGATATATGATATAGCATTATCAATACAGTTAAAATACAAAAACTGCTAAATCCTTATCAGTCTGTAACCTGGTATTAAGTATGCGTGAAAATACAGTTGTTTTATTTGATATCTCCTTACATGCTGTTGTTCTCCACAAAGAAAAAATTCCACAAACTGCAGATTACTTAACACTAAGTTCCAAACAAAGTAGCCTGTAATGTACAATAAGGAATTACACTTATCGGAATAAAATGACCAAAAAACCGGGAAATAAACACAGTAAACGAATAAAGTTCTTTCCCCATGCAAACCTTCGCATCTTTACATCATCAAAGATCATTAGGATAAAGGATCGCAGGTTGTTTTGAATACAACCTATATATTTGAGGTAAAACTGAATCAATCGCCACGAGTAAAAATATTTACTCACTGACCCATCAGAATTATTGGATACAAAGCCGGTCTCAATGACCGGTTTTGTTTTTAAACTATTATAGCTTTAGTTATCCTTATGGTTACTACCAGGACGTCGTTTATAAAAATTTTTTTTCGATGAATCATTTCTTCGCTTTCTTCGTGGGGTATACTCTGGAGTTTCACCGAATGATTGCGGTATAGCGGGTTTCTCCACCTCTTTCCCGATTAAAGCTTCAATAGCGGCAAAACTGTTTTGCTCCTTTTCCCCAACCAGTGTCATAGCAATACCATCGGCTTCTGCTCTGGCAGTTCTGCCTATGCGGTGTACATAATCTTCACCATCTCTGGGAACATCATAATTTATGACCAGGTCAATCGTATCAATATCAATCCCACGACTCAGGATATCAGTAGCAACCAGTACATTGATACGTCCTGCAGCAAAATTCAACAACATTGCTTCACGTTGAGATTGAGGAAGGTCGCTATGCATTTCTCCTGCAGCAAATCCGCTCTGCTTTAACAGGCGTGTTAGTGATTTTACATTTTGTTTCCTGCTGCAAAATATCAATGCGCTTTTATAATCTGTCTTTTCAAGCAGGTATTTAATCAATGGAAGTTTCTGCGGTTCATATACCACAAATGCTTTTTGTACAATCTTATCAGGGGGGCGCGAAATAGCAATATTAATCTCTACCGGATCTTTAAGAATATTCTTAGCAAGGGTGCGTATACGTGGCGGCATCGTTGCTGAAAAAAGAAGGTTTTGCCTATGTTGAGGAAGAGCAGCAATTATCCGGTTTATATCATCCATGAAACCCATATCAAGCATGCGGTCTGCTTCATCCAGTACCAAAAACTGAAGTCCCTTCATAGACACATAGCCCATATTGAGATGTGCTATAAAACGCCCCGGTGTACATATAATAATATCGGCGCCCATTTGCAATGCCTTTCTTTCGCCAACAAAATTTTGTCCGTCATTACCTCCGTATATTGCCAGGGAACTGATATCCGTGAAATAAGCTAAACCCTCAAGGTGCTGTGCTATTTGTATAGCTAGTTCCCGTGTTGGCACAATTATCAAAGCTCTCACCGATCCGCTGGAATGGTGGGTGAGTAACCGGTTAATGACCGGCAACAGAAATGCTGCGGTTTTACCGGTACCTGTTTGAGCAGAAGCAATAATATCTTTTCCGGAAAGGATAGGAGGTATAACCTGTTCCTGCACAGGAGTAGCTACTTCATAGTTGCTTGCCTCAATGCCTTCCATAAGAGCAGGTTGAAAGTTGAATTCAGAAAAAAACAAATGATGTTGAGTTTGGGTTAGAAAGTATCTGTTTTATAGCACGGTAAAGATATAGATTTAATTCATTTTTTTGATTATACCGATCATCAGGTTGATAATATATATCATTTGGGTAAAGAAAATCAAAATACCCAATGTAGGTAAAAGGGTAGATGTATTACCCAAGGCAACACCTGTTTCAGTAAGCTGATGCAGAGGATGTGCTTCGTTATTCATAATTTCTTTGAATAATACAACTGCCATTCCTATGGTAATTGCAGTTGTACTTATCACATGCAGCCAGGTTAAAAATGCAGAAAATAAAAAACGGTGGGTAATCAGGTACAGCAGCCATGTAAGGAGGAGCAGCATTGCTATTGCCCGAAGCATAAAAACCGAACTATGTAAAAGAAGGTCATCGTAATACCTGTTATCACCGTTTTTTGTATGAGAAACAAGACTAAACAATATACAAAGCACAGCCATTATGAACAACAGGTGATATGGTTTAAATTTCAAAGGCTTCACACTGCGAAGAAAAAACAATCAGGTTATAAAAACAAAACCCGGTTTGTTTGCGGCAAACCGGGTCAGTATTATTACAATGAAAGAGCATTGCTTTTGTAAATATTAATAAGTGCCCACTTTTTTTATTAAGCAGTCACTTTCCCTTTCACTTTTGCTATCACTTCTTCTGAGATATTGTTTGGAGCAGGATTATAGTGACTAAATTCCATAGTAGAAGTGGCACGTCCGGACGTAAGCGACCTGAG
>JAFDXG010000185.1 GCA_018268105.1 Bacteroidota bacterium
GACTCGGCGTTGCCTGGCATAGAAGTACTTGACATTGTTCGCTCATGCTACGCCGAGTCCTGCTTATCTCTCCAATACAGGCGGGAGCAGAGACTCGGCTGGGAAGAGAACCAGCGGCAGTACCCAACTATGTTAATAAGAGCGGAGGTAGTTGAGCAACGGATCCACCGGTAAATCCCAACCCCAACAGTGTGGTTACGGCCAACAGCGCCAAGATGTATAAGCTCAACAGCAATACCAATAAAATGGGACTGGGTATTACCTTAAAAGTAATGGCAGGCGACCGGATAGATATACATGGCAAAAGCTTTTGGGGTACTGCTACCGGTGGTTCAGGTGGAAACGCAATTACCCCGATATTAGATATCCTTACCGGTCTGCTCAGTGGGCCAACCGGCGGTATAGCAGCCGGCGCACATGGTGGAGTAACAGGGTCTCAACTGAATGGCTGGGCTAATACCACATCTGGCGTAACAGCATTACAGACTATGCAAACCACACAGGTTAACGGCTCGCCAAATGTGCCCCGTGCCTTTATCAATTACCTGTTTTTTAACGAACAGTTTGCCTCGAAAAAGCAGGGCTGCAGCAGGGTAAAAGCCACAGCCGGGCAATTGAGAGATCACTTTAGCGAAGACGCCGTCAATATGCAAAATATCATAGCTCCTGCCAATGGATATGTGTATATTTACGTGAGCAATGAAAGTCCCGTTGACGTGTTCTTTGACAACCTGCAGGTGATACATACCCGTGGGCAGATACTGGAGGAAACGCATTATTATCCGTTTAGACTTGCTATGGCAGGGATATCATCTAAAGCACTTGCTTTCGGAAGTCCTGAGAATAAATACAAATACAACGGTAAAGAAGAACAAAGAAAGGAGTTTAGTGATGGCTCAGGGTTAGAGTGGCTGGATTATGGGGCCAGGATGTATGATGCACAAATAGGGAGGTGGCATGTCATTGATCCGTTGGCGGAATTAGGCAGAAGGTGGAGTCCTTATAATTACGCAGTGAATAACCCATTAAGGTTTATAGACCCGGATGGGATGGCAATTGAAGAAATTAACGGAGGTGTACGATTTACAGAAGAGCATGCAGCAATCGCATTTGGCATAATAAGAGATTTATATGGCACCTCAAACTCTCGAAATAAAAGCAGCGGCGGTGAAAATCCCACACCAGCTCCTGATGATGTTATAGGTACTACTCAATATTATGAATGGAGAGATGCAGATAGCAGAAGAAGGACTGGTTCAAGCCCAAGTTATTATCTTAATTATGGTGGGAAGTATGCAAAAAGGTTTCGAAACGAGTTATATCACAATTTAAGTAATGACGGGCAGCTTTGGCTTTTAAAGACTTTGGTTTTACTTCAAATAGCCATAGAAGAAAGGTTAAAAATAGATCCTTCGATAGAACAGAACGATGAGCGCTTTACTGACTTTGCTTTTCAGTCGCATGTTCCAGCATATGAAGGTGCGGGAGTGCTAAAGCTTGGAGTCGTGGATAAAGTAAAAATATTGTTGACGCCAGATGCTTCTGATTTATTCAGTCCAAAAGGTATAACACAAGCAAAAACAATAGCTAATGATCAAACAGAATACTATAAAAATCATAAACTTTTTGCTGCACAGCAGGCCTATCAAGCATTGTCAAATTCTATTAATATTAGCGAGTTGGTTGCAAACTATTGTATTAGAACAGGGGCTGACCCCAAGCAGGTATGGAAACTAGTTCAGGAATGGATTTTTCAATAACCTATAATGCTGTGTATGAAAATTAATTTTTTTATCTTAATGACAATTGTTTTTGCTTGCTCAAATTCTACTGTTGTGAATGATTATAAATGGGAGATTGTCAAAGGGAAAGGAATTGATCCAGAGGATAAATTGTTTTATTTTCTATCCTTCCCCCAAAAGAACTACGGGCTAATGTTTGGATCAAGTTATTCAGATGAAAGTTTATTAAAGAAAAAGTTCACTGATTTTAATGCTATTTATTATTTCTCAAATGATGGTGGACTGACCTGGATCGAGAAGAAGTTGGGAAAGGGGAAGCTTAGTAGTTATGCTACAAAGAATAATTATGTTTTTCTTAGCAAGGAATTAAAGGGAGAAGACGTTAAGCTGGATTCTACATTGATTTATTATTCTAATAATTACGGGGAGACTTTTGGACAGTGTGCTTCTTTTATTGATTTTTTTATAAGAAATATATTCGTGAGATCAGAAAGTGAAATGTACATAATTGGCAAGCAAAGTAAAGTAAATTATTGGATGATAAAAGGCAGTCTTGATGGAGGCAAAACATGGAATGATATAGGGAATCTTGAAAACGATTTGCAATCCCCAATAATGATTGACCGCGATATTTTGTATCTTACAAAGAGTAAGAATAAGAACTTGATCAAAAAAATCTCTTTGATTTCCGGAACACTATCAGAAGTACAACTGCCTAGTCAAATAAGCAACTCTTATTTTGTCGCATCTTATGCAAATAATCTATTTATAATAGGAAGCTCTGAAAAAGAAATCTTTATTTACAAATTAATAGGAAGCCATTTTATTGAGTTTTCGAAGTTACCATCTGCTGATAAATTTCCTGTACATATGGAAATATACCATGATAAGATTTATTTAATTCTCGGAGAACGAAATCCTGTTGGGGTTACTTATTCTTTGTACTCTAAAGGGTTAAATTTGAGTAGTTGGGATATGGCTCCTATACCATCGTCAAACTTTAATCCATTTGCATTTTCTGAGTCAGCAATCTGGGGGTATTCATTGGATGGGCAATTTTATAAAAAAGAACTTTAACTGGTTCTAACAGACGCACCATATAGTCCAAGCGTCCCCCCTCACCAGATAGCGCAAGCATATAAACCAGCGCAATAAAGCCTGTTAAAAATACCCAGGTACCAGTCGCAAGCGTCCCGCTTGTGACGAGAATTAGGAAACCCCAAATTAAAGCCCGGCACATCTGC
>JAFDXG010000186.1 GCA_018268105.1 Bacteroidota bacterium
CAGGCAAAGGAGTGACAATATTTGATAAGGATGGCAACAGGCTGGGCAATATCCCGGTTTCACCCAACTGGGTAGGCAATGTATGCTTTGGAGGCAAACACCATGATGAGCTGTTCATTACCGCCACCGAATCAGTATATGTGCTGAAGATGCTGGTACACGGAGTGAGGTAAACGGATATACTTTGTCTTAAAATATTATAATTACATGACTTTGTCCTTGGCTGTTCAAATGGTTTCACGCAGCAGGCGCAAAGGAGTGTTGGCACAAAGAAAAACATCGCTGCGTTCGTTGCCCTGTAGCGATCTCTGCGAGAATTGTATTTCAAGCAAAGTATTATAGATAGCGATCTGTTTGGAGATCATATAACTTTAAGTTTTTTAATTGTTGACTTTCCATGTTGAAAATAATATTATCTATTACCTCTTTATATTGCAGCTATACATTAACGTTATATAGCCAGCCCTTACCCAAACACGATTTAAATTTCGCTCATCTTGCCGCCACCTGGGATGAAGGCATTCCTCTTGGCAATGGGACTATCGGGGCATTGATATGGCAAAAAGGCGAACACCTGCGATTTTCCCTTGACAGGGCAGATATATGGGACATGCGACCAATGAAAGGACTGCACCGCAAAGAATTCAGCTATGACTGGATATATCAGCAGGTACAGAAAAAAGAATATAAAATTGTACAGGAATATTTTGATGCGCCTTACGACAAAGAACCTGCCCCGTCAAAAATTCCGGCAGGTGCATTAGAATTTGACCTGCCTAACAACGCCATAAAATCAGTACGCCTTTCACTACAAAAGGCATTATGCATAGTGGAATGGAACAATGGTATGAAGCTAACCACATTTGTACATGCAACAGCACCTGTGGGCTGGTTCAGATTTGAGCATGCAACTATTGACATACTTCCTCAATTAATAGCACCACCCTATGAAGCGAAAATTGCTACCGGGGGAGAAGTCAATTCCCTGTTGGGCGATGATCTTGCCCGGCTTGGGTACAAACAGGGAAGTATAGTCAAAGAGGGTTCTGCAATTACTTACCGTCAGCAGGGCTGGAATGGATTTACTTATGAAATCAATGTATGCTGGAAAAAAACAGGCAAAGATATTTTCGAAGGAGTTTGGAGTATATCATCACAATATCCCAATACAAAATTGAAACCGGCAGCGGGTACTATTACCCAAGCGGCCCTACAACGGGGATATAAAAAAGATTTAGATACCCATAACAACTGGTGGGAATATTTCTGGAATCAGTCGGCTATTCATATTCCGGATACGCTTCTGGAAAAACAATGGTATCTCGAACAATACAAGTTCGGATCAGCGGCAAGGCTTGGCGCCCCACCCATTTCGCTACAGGCGGTATGGACAGCCGACAATGGCCGGATACCACCATGGAAAGGAGATTTCCACCACGATCTGAATACTGAGCTTAGCTATTGGCCGGCCTACAGCGCCAACCACCTCAATGAGGCTATGGGATTTATTGATCACCTGGAGGCTAATAAAGCTAACTATGAACGATACACGAAGTTGTTTTTTGGGAAAAAAGGATTAGCAGTTCCCGGTGTTACTACCCTGGATGGAACTGAGATGGGCGGCTGGGTGCAATATTCACTCTCGCCTACCGTGTCTTCATGGCTTGCCCAGCATTTTTATCTTCAGTGGAGATACAGTATGGACAGTACATTTCTAAGAGAAAAAGCATACCCCTGGTTCAAATCGGTTTGCAGCTTTTTAGAAGAAATGACCACTATGGATGCTACCGGTCACAGAAAGCTTCCCATGAGTTCCAGTCCTGAGATCAATGATAATTCTATCAATGCCTGGTTCCTGCAAAATACCAACTATGATCTGGCCCTAATGAAATATGTATTTGGTAAGGCTGCAGAACTTGCTCAGGATTTAAAGCTCACTTCAGAGGCCGATCACTGGAATAAGATATTAAAGCAGTTTGGTGACTTTTCACTCTCTTCCAATCACGAACTGATGTTTGCATCTACATTACCATACAATGTTTCTCATCGTCATTTTTCTCATTTGATGGCTATACATCCGCTTGGCCTGATCAAATGGGAAGATGGACCATTGGCTCAAACCATTATTAAAAACTCCATTGCGCTGCTCGAAAAAATAGGACCTGATTACTGGTGTGGTTACTCGTATGCGTGGCTGGGGAATATACAGGCACGGGCAAAAAATGGTGATGGTGCAGAGAAAGCTTTATCCATTTTTGCAAAAGCATTTTGCTTATCTAACAGCTTTCATGTAAATGGCGATCAGACAAAATCCGGACTTTCAAAACTTACTTACCGCCCCTTCACACTCGAGGGGAATTTTGCATTTGCTGCAGGTATACAGGAAATGCTGCTGCAAAGCTATGCCGGCTTCATAGAAATAATGCCTGCAGTGCCAGAAGCATGGAGAGATATTTCTTTTACCAAACTCAGGGCTGAAGGAGCATTTCTTATCAACGCACAAAAAGTAAATGGCAGAATAACTAAAATTAAAATAATGGCAGAAAAGGCCGGCAATACTTTACTCAAATTACCATTCGAAAAATGGAAGGTCATTTCCTCATCAGGCGCAACGGCAGGAACTGTTCAACAGGGATTTCTCGAAATGCATTTTAAGCCGGGGGGGAATATAGTGTTGGGAAATGATTAATATAGATTTTCAAGACTGGTTAAGCTGCTTCTTACCCATCTTAATACCATTAAAGGTAAAAAGCTGGTGCTGACTGGCAGTATGTATATCCCTCCAAATTCTGTTCACAACAGAAGACTGATCTGCACCCGTCATACCGGTATAAGGATACAGTTCATCAACGGATTTAATTGCCATTTTCACTAACGACTTACTAATGACACTTAACTCTTCCAGTTCGGTATCATTCCAGATTTCCCCCTGCACTAATCCTTTTTCCCATACCCGTTCCAATGTATCATGAAAAAATTTTCTTTTCCCGTCAAGGATACTTGACATCCGTCCGAGCATTTCGAGCATTTCACCGGCCTTAATGGCAGAATATCCGTGTTTAATTATCCTTTCCTCATACAATGCCCGGCATTCGTTTGCGAAGTGGAGTGACATACCGGAGAAATTTGCAGCAAGGGTGGCTTCAGCAAACTGCAGAAAAGGAAACCTGTAAATACTTTCGGGTAATATGGCATGCGCAGGATCTATTAAAAATGATCTGTCCGATTCAACAAAAAGATGATCCGCTTCAAAAGAATGGCTGGAAGTGGCCTTCATACCCACGCAATTCCAGTCATCTGTGATCTTTAATTCGTTTCTATCAAAAATAAAACTCCTGATTGCTGGTGTACCATCACTTTCTTTTAATATCATTCCATCTTTACGAATAACACAATTAGCGGTAAACGCAGTTGCATGTTTTGAACCGGATGCATAACGCCATTGACCATCAATAATATATCCGCCATTGACCATTTCAGCTATCCCTGTTGTTGCTCCGCTTCCGGCAAAACACACTTTAGAATTAGAAAAAAAACGATTCCTTACGGATTCTTCAAGAAAACCCGCAAACCAGTTAGCCCCACTGTATAGTGTCACCACCCAGCCAAAACTTCCATTGGCCCATGCCAGGCTTTCCAACAGAAGTACCGCTTTGGGTAAAGACATTTCCAACCCGCCAAGGTGCCTGGGAACAAAAATATTGAACCAGTTTTGCTCATAGATAATTTCCAATTGTTCGAGAGTAAGACTGCCTGCTTTTTCAGCAGCGGCTGTATCCATTCTTATCTTATCAACTTGCCTAAGGCTGGGTTTCGAAAGCATATTATCCGTTCTTAAAAAAAGTATTTACCTATCCGTGAATTGAGTTTGCACAAAGATAAAGCTGCATGTTTTAATGCAGCTATAAATTAAACCTCAACTTATCCTGAAGTTAGTAATGTCAGCAGTTTTTTTATCCCTATTCCTGCTCATAAAACACCAATTACTTTTTCTCCGGTTGCTTATGCATCAGTTCATCCACCGAAAGTGGACCGCTACCCGTAACCAGGAAAAACACTAATAAAAGCAATACAATCACAGAAAGCCACAATGCATCATACGGCGCCAGTATGCCCGCGCTGGAATTGATAAAAAATACAGCACCGATCAGAATAGGGATCTGCACCAGGCATGCAAGCCGGGTAAGCAACCCCGCTGTAATAAGCGCGCCGCCCACCAGGTGAGCAAAAACAATATAATGCGCCAGTAACCCGAGGGAAAGAGAGCCTAAAAATTTACTTTGGGTCATTAGTTCGATGAGCCGGTCCATGTGGTTAATAAAATCAATGCCCTTAAGCGTGAGAAAGACCCCTAATACGACCCTGATGATATCGAGCCACTTAGGATGATGGGTATCGCCCCATCTCTCCATGCTTTGAATTATGTTCATACGTCAAAGTTTTAAAGATGATAGGATATACCTAATCTAATAAAATTTTATCAGAACTGCAACAAAACAAGGAGTCTTAACAAACCCGCTATCCGGAAGTTTTTAATACAGACTTTTTTGCCAGTGCACTGTTGCGATATCCATACAGGAAATAAATAATAAGTCCGAGAATAAGCCAGCCTATAAACCATGCCCAATTGCTCTTAGTCATACCGGTAAGCAAATACAGGCAGGTAATAAGTCCCATTAGCGGGATAAGACTATACTTTTTTAGAAATGCCATTACACTCAGTGCTATAGCCAGGAACCAGAAAATAATTAAAGAAATTTGTGGTGTTGCAACATCCATGAAACTTACTCTTCCTTCAGCATAATCACTATTGGCAGAAAAATCAAAATTAAACATGTCATGGAAATAACTTTTAGCAAAAATTGAAATAATAATTATAGCACCGGCAATAATCAGGGGGAATATATACTGCCCGTTGATATACGGCAAATGAAACTTTCCCTTTTCTTTTTGCTTAGGGGGTATAAGTAAAACTCCACCACATACAAGTACAAAAGCAAAGAGCGTGGCGATGCTGGTAAAATCAAGAACAAAGGTTTTATCAGTAAAAATAATAGGTACCCCCACCACAGTACCTGTCAGTATCGTGGCAAAAGAAGGTGTTTTAAATCGGGAATGGATGTGTTGAAATACCGGCGGCAACAGTCCGTCGCGGCTCATACCCATCCATATTCTTGGCTGTCCCATTTGAAATACCAGCAATACACTTGTCATGGCAACGACAGCGCATATAGCCACCAGAAACTGCATCCATCCGATATTCAGGTTTTGTTCTTCAAAAATAAAAGCAAGCGGATCGCCAACTCCCGCAAAATTACTGTAGGCCACTGCCCCGGTAAGTACCAGTGATAATAGTATATAAACAACGGTACAAATAATCAGTGAAAGAATCATTCCTCTCGGCAGATCGCGTTGGGGATTTTTACTTTCTTCTGCCAGCACACTCACCGCATCAAATCCGATATAGGCAAAGAACACACCGCTGACAGCCGACATCACCCCGCTAAAGCCATTGGGCATAAACAGGTGTTCCCCCGCAGCATTTGCAGGCAGCCAATTGAATGATAACCCTCTGGAAAAGATCAAATACCCGCCGACAAGAATTACCATCAGCACGGCAAACAGTTTTAAAATAACCATAGCATTACTGAAGTTCCTGCTTTCTTTAATCCCCCTGTACACCAGGTAGGTAATCAGGATATTAATAACTAATGCAGGAATATCGAGGATGATGCGGAGTCCTCCAAATACGGGAGCTGTATTCCAGGCCCTGAGCAATTCACTATTAGGAATCTTTTCACTCAGGTTTTTTTTGGCTTCCAGGTAACTGCAGGACAAATATTCGGGTATATGAATATCCAGCTTATGCATAAGCGAAGTAAAATAGTCGCTCCAGCTATACGCTACATATATATTACCAATAGAATACTCCATGATCAGTGCCCACCCGATAATCCAGGCAAACAATTCTCCAAATGATGCATACGCATACGTATAAGCGCTGCCTGCCACAGGTATACGACTGGCAAACTCTGAATAACATAAAGCAGTGAAACCACAGGCTATACCACAAATCACGAACAGGAATACTACACCAGGCCCGCCATCAAAAACGGCTGCGCCCAGACTGCTAAAACTACCGGCGCCTAATATAGCCGCAATTCCAAAAAAAGTGAGGTCGCGCATGGTAAGCACCCGCGTTAAATTACCGGTATCATGTGTACCATCGCCGGCTTCTGAAAGTATAGTTGATATTTTCTTTGTACGGAATAAAGCGTTTGGCATCCGTTGTAGTTTGACGATTTGAATAGCTCAAGATACTCTAAAAAACGCAGCATCAATAATCACGCCTGATTAAAAAGTGAGCCAGGTCTTTCAGAGACTGTTTCCTTGTGGTTGTCACTGCTGCTTCATCAAGATGAAAAAGGGCTGTGTCCAAATATTTATTCTTTAATTCCTGTGCCCAGCTATCCACTTTACAATCCCTGAAAAGTTGCAAAACCTGTTCCACCTTATCAGGCTTATTATCCCTGAAATGGGCAAGCAAAGTTGCTTTTTGTACAGTATCAGCTACCTCAAGCGCCTTTATAACCAGGAATGTTTTTTTATTGGCAATGATATCCCCACCCGGTTGTTTCCCAAATTTTTCCGGTTCGCCAAAGGCATCCAGGTAATCATCCTGCAACTGAAAAGCAATGCCAAGATTTTTTCCAAAAGCGTACAGGTGCCCCTGGTTACCTTCTCCACTCCCGCCAAGCAGCGCACCCATCTTCAGACTAGCAGCCAGTAATACGGAAGTCTTCAGGGTAATCATATGAATATATTCATTAAGAGTTACGTCACTCCGTTTTTCAAATTCCATATCCAATTGCTGTCCTTCACATATTTCCTTAGCCATTTTATTGAAAATAGCTAACACCTTATGAAGATATACCTGGCTTACCTTACTGAGATACTCATACGCTACAATCATCATCACATCGCCGGATAATAATGCGGTAGACTCACCATACTTTGTATGCACCGTCGGTTTACCACGCCTGAGGGTTGCCTTATCCATTATATCATCGTGAATAAGGGTAAAGTTGTGAAACAGTTCCACAGCATTGGCTACCTGCCAGGCATCCGGCTGTATTTCCCCAAACAGCTCATTACCCATCAGGCAAAGTACCGGGCGAACCCGCTTGCCTCCCAGCCCCAGGAAATATTCAGCAGGTTCGTACAGTGAACGTACAGTGCCTGCAAAATGATCACTGCCAAATTTGTCTGCAAATTGTTTAGTCAACTCTTCGAAAGAATACATAACCGGATGAAATATTATACCAGGAAAATATTAAGGGCAAATGAAAAATATGTTCAAAGTAATTATTTTCTTTTGCCTTTGGTGTATTTACCCTTCGTCTTTTTTGTTTTATGGATTTTTTGTTCTGTTATATCCCCGTTCTGCACAATCCATTCATAGTCAAGCTGCCGTTTGCCAAGATTAGCGGCAACTACTCTTATCCGCAACTTATCGCCCATTCTGAAAGTTCTTCCGCTCCGCCTGCCTGCAAGACAATATTCTGACTCTATAAGTCGAAAATCATCATAATCGAGCAGGCTCTGAATACTCACCAATCCTTCGCATTTGTGTAACACTGTTTCTACCCAAAACCCAAAAGCAGCCACTCCGCTAATCACCCCTTCAAATTCTTCCCCGAGATATTGCTGCATAAACTCTACCTGCTTATACTTATTTGCCGAACGCTCGGCTTCCATAGCAGCCCTTTCACGTTCACTGCTGTGCCGGCATTTTTCCTCCATTTTTTTATCAGCCAGAGGATGCCCCTCCAGCACCTGCTGAAGCACCCTATGCACAATAATATCAGGGTAGCGGCGAATCGGCGAAGTAAAATGACAATAATGATCAAAACCCAATCCGTAGTGACCAATATTATCGGTGCTATATACCGCTTTAGCCATGGTGCGTATACCTAATTGTTCAAGTACATGCTGCTCAGGTTTACCCTGCACTTCTGCAAGCATTTTATTGAATGAGGCAGCAATCCCTGCCGGAGTTTTTGTGTCGAACTTATGTCCGAATTTTTTTGCAAAATCTGCGAAAGGCAGTAGTTTCTCCTCCGCAGGCGTATCGTGTACCCTGTAGGGAAAAGGAATGGGTTGCTTATTAACTTTTACCTTCCCAATATCTTCTGCAACCGCTTTGTTGGCGAGAAGCATAAACTCCTCAATCAACTGATGGGACTCTTTACTTTCTTTAATAATGATTCCTACAGGCTTGCCATCGGCATCCAGTTTAAATCTTATCTCCTCTGAGGAAAAATTAATGGCGCCGTTTTTAAATCTTTGTTGTCTGAATTTCCTGGCAAGATCATTTAGCAGTAAGATTTCATCTTTGTATATACCTTCTTTCTTTTCAATTATTTCCTGCACTTCTTCATAAGTAAACCGGTGATTGGAATGGATAACGGTTTTTCCCAGCCAGTGCGATTTTATTTCAGCCTTAGCATTCATCTGAAAAACTGCGGCAAATGTGAGCTTATCTTCTTTTGGACGCAGGGAACACAATTCATTAGATATGTGCTCGGGCAACATAGGTAATACCCTGTCGGGCAGATAAACTGAAGTAGCTCTCTGATAAGCGTTATCATCCAGAGGCCCACCAGGTTCCACATAATGGCTGACATCTGCAATATGAACACCGATTTCGTACACCCCCGGTTTTATTATTCTAAAACTGATGGCATCATCAAAATCTTTTGCATCAGCGGGGTCAATGGTAACCGTAAGTACATCACGAAAATCTTTTCTATTTTTTATTTCAGATAATGTAATTGTATCCGGAATCCTTGCCGCTTCTTCCAGGGCATCATCATCAAACCTCAGCGCAAACCCGGCATCAACAAGAATTCCTTTCATCGCCAGGTCATTCTCATCTGACGCATTCAGTATTGCTACCACTTCACCTTCCGGGTTTCTTTTATTCCATTCTATTATCCTCACCACCACCCTGTCATTATTTCTGGCCCCATTGATCTTGTCAGCAGGTATATACATATCAGGGGTGCCTTTAGCTTTATCGGGAATGAAAAAAGCAAAATTATTACCCACTTCAAGACGACCTATAAATTCTGATTGCTTTCTTTCAATTACTTCCACTATTTCGCCTTCCATCCTTCCCGATCTTCCCTGCCTGCTGAGTTTCACCCGCACCCGGTCGCCATTCAAAGCCTGGTTAAAATGCTGGGGGCGAACAAATATATCTTTCTCCTGACCTTCCACTATCACATATCCAATACCCGACCGGGTAACATCAAGTGTACCCATAACATCATGATGTTGAGATTTTGCTTTGGTGGGTTTGCGTTGTTTCTTTTTCATAAAGTTAAAGTGTGTTTTTCCTTAAAGCTCTCTATAAAATTTTGTATCCTTTTATTGAAAGAAGCATCTTCTTCAAAAAGAAATCGTGTTTCCATCGGTAAAACATAAAGCGGGATATTTTTAAGTATGTTTTCAAATTTTACCAGGCGAACAGCATCTTTTTCGGTCACTACTATCATTTTTTTGCTGCCTTTCATTTTCTCATATCTTTTTATTATCAGTTTCATGTCGTCTATACTGAAAATATAATGATCACGGTAATACTGAGTTTCGCAACTATATGCAGATTCCAGTAAAAATTTTTTAAGCGGTTCCGGGTTGGCTATTGCACATACCAGCAATACCTGGGTTTGCTTATCAATACTTTTCTTATCACGGGTTAAGATATGATACGGCTCACCATAACGTATAACCGAAAAATACACCTGTTGATGGTCCATCGGGGCAATACTTCGTATGGTTGTTTCTTTTTCTTCTTCAGATAAATGTACAGGACATTTGGTAACTACTATAATATCGGCCCGCCGGTAACTGCTTCTTGCATCTCTCAGGTTGCCCATAGGCAGCAGGTAATCTTTGCTAAAGAGATCATTGTATGCGGTGAGCAATATATTCAGCCCGGCATTTACTGCCCTGTGCTGAAATGCATCGTCCATAATTATCAAATCCGTGTCCGGACGGTCAAAGAGAATCTGGGGAATAGCAATTGCCCTTTCTTCACCAACGGCTACGCTTACCTGCGGAAATTTGATATGAAATTGCATGGGCTCATCGCCTATATCTATTGCCGTTGTCTTATCATTTGCCAGAACATACCCGCGGGTTTTTCTTTTATATCCCCTGCTCAGCGTAGCTATTTTAAAAGAAGGCGAAAACAACCTTAGCAAATATTCTACCATTGGCGATTTACCGGTGCCTCCAACAGAAAGATTGCCAATGGCAATAACCGGGAAGTTGAATGAAGTAGACTGAATAATATTTTTATTGTACAAATAATTTCTAAGCTTTACGACCATACCGTACAGCACCGAAATCGGAAACAGCAACACCCTGAATATCTTTAATCCTCCAAACTTAGAATTCATATATTTTACCTGGTGTTATACAATAAGTTAAAGGTATATCAAATTCATCAGTGTCATCTATCCGCTTTTCAGCATCAAAGAAAGATAACCCAATTTTTATTACATCTTCCCGGCAATGGCTCAAAAACCTGTCGTAAAATCCTTTACCATAGCCAACCCTGTAACCCTTTTCGTCAAAGGCCAGCAATGGCAATAATACCAGGTCTACCTGATTCTCCAATACTAATTCCCCGCCCGCAGGCTCCAAAATATCAAACTTGTTTTTTACCAGCACTGTATTATCATCGTATAAATAATGCTGCATTGTACCGTCATCCCATTGTGTTTTAGGTATTACTACCCTCAAGCCGGGATTGATAAATTTCAGGTACTCCATTATTGAAAAAGTATCTACTTCTACATGAACCTGCGATGGCAGGTATATATGCAGGTACTCTAAAAAAGGTAATGACAATTGCTGAAAATTGATCAAAATGAGATCCTGCATTTTCTCTGCACCATGTGGTTGTAATGAAGCACGCTTCTCCCTGTAAATAATTCTCAACTCTTTTTTGGTCATGAATCGGATATAATGTTATAGAGGTATATTACACTGATTTTTACAGGTGCCCGGTATTATTTTTTATTCAGGAATATTGAAAACACCGTTGTACCATAATTACGCGATGTTTTATAAAATGGAAATTTCTCATAATTATTTCTAGGTGTGTGTTCCAGAACAAACCAGCCGCCTTCCTGCAAAAGTTCCTGCCTGAAAACCTGTACCGGAAGATCGTCTATATTACTTAAAGCATAAGGGGGTCCGGCAAAAATAAAATCATACTTTTCTTTGCACTGCTGAATAAACATAAATACTTCCATTCTTACAACTTTCAAGATATTGTCAAATCCAAGCAGTCCCGCAGTTTTTTGGATAAAAGCATGCATATTAGGATCTTTTTCAACAATGGTAAGGTCTGCTGCTCCCCGTGAAGCAAGTTCATAACTAATATTACCTGTGCCTCCAAAAAGATCAAGAGTTTTTAAAGTAGTAATATCAAGATTGTTTTCTATAATATTAAAGAGTCCTTCCTTTGCAATATCTGTGGTAGGCCGGGTATAGGGCATCCTGGCAGGGGGATTAATTTTTCTGCCACCGGCAGATCCGCCTATTATTCGCATAATGCGAAATTAAATAATGGAGTAAAAAAATGGGGTGGATATTCGTCAAACACCTGGTTATATATAAAACTGTCGGGGCGTGATTGCAATGTTACATTAACAAAATATTTCTTCAATTCTGTAAACAAAACAGATTGTTCATCTATTAATCCGGATGCGATTATTTGTACAGTTTCACAGTTAATATCGAAACGTCCTGCAATATTAAGGAGATGATATGAAACATCTTCGGCGGCATCATATTCAAAGGTTTGTATCAGCATCAACTTTGCATCGCACATCACAATGCATATTAGTTTATTGTTGTAAAAAGCAAGTGAAATCTCCGACCCTTTACCCGTAAAACCGGTAGCCTTTTTACTGTGCAACATCAGGGAATACACATGAAAGAAACGACCATCCACAAAATGAGTTTTCAATATCTCATGCAGGTGAACAGGCACCCGGTAGGTATTAAATATTCCCCATTCAGATAAATGATCGGTAAACACCACACCTGTATTCAGATCACCATAGATAAGGTTGAGTTCCTCAGCTCCGGTACCGGGCTTGTACACCCATTCAGGCAAAAGAATGCTTCCCGAAAAATTATAGGAAATATTGACCTTATTGTAAGTTTTCATCAACCATTGGTTGTGATATACGATTTCCCTGAATTGATTAAATGCATTATACTTATCCAGGTTAAAATACTGAAGAACGATAAACTCTTTGCTTCCCTGATTTAGCACGGTGTGCAGCAGGTGTTCCGGTCCTATATCTATATACAATGTACAATGCTCTGTATCAACAGGCTCTGCCACAGGTACTTGTATTTGATAAGTCGCACTCATTGTATAATTAGGCCGGCAATAATAACACATTTTGGATTATATTTCTACCTTTTGGGTTTTGTAACATAATCTTATCCTCTAAAATTGTAATTTTGCGGACTGATTTACATTATTATGATTACCGTTTCGGCTTCTGCAAAGGATTATATAACCAACCTGATGGCACAGGAGAAAAATTCGGGCAATACTTTTGTACGTGTTGGGGTTAAAGGAGGGGGTTGTTCAGGACTGGAATATAAATTAAGCTTTGATAGTGAGATGAAAGCAGGTGATGAAGTGTATGAAGATAAAGGTATTAAGATTGTTGTGGACATGAAAAGTCTACTCTATCTCTATGGCACAGAACTGGATTATTCAGGCGGATTAAATGGTAAAGGACTGACATTTAAGAACCCTAATGCTACCAGAACCTGTAGTTGCGGTGAAAGTTTTTCAGTATAGTTTTTAGGGCAGCGGTCCAAAGTATTTTTAATTATGGCGAATAAGAGTGATGACATCCTGGAGGAATACAGCAGTAAGGAGTATGAGTATGGATTTGTGACTAATATTGAAATGGAGATCGCTCCAAAAGGATTAAGCGAAGAAACCATTCATTATATATCTGCAAAAAAGCAGGAACCTCAGTGGCTCCTTGACTGGCGGCTTAAGGGCTACCATTCTTTTCTTAAAGCTGAAGATCCGCACTGGCAGAATTTTGATCTGCCCAAAGTTGATTTTCAGGGTATTTCTTATTATGCTGCGCCAAAGTCCAGCGCTAAATTTAAAAGTATTGATGAGGTAGATCCTGAGCTGATTGCTACTTTCGAAAAGCTTGGCATCCCATTATCGGAGCAAAAAATACTCGCCGGGGTTGCCGTTGATGCGGTGTTCGACAGTGTATCTGTTGCCACTACTTTCAAAGCAACTTTAAAAGAACATGGTATAATCTTCTCCTCCATAAGCGAAGCAGTAAAGGAACATCCCGAACTGGTGCAGAAATACCTGGGATCGGTAGTACCCCATTCCGATAATATATATGCATCGCTGAATTCTGCAGTGTTCTCCGATGGCTCTTTTGTATATATTCCCAAAGGTGTACGCTGCCCGATGGAACTGTCTACCTATTTCCGTATCAATACCGAAAATACCGGGCAATTTGAGCGTACACTAATCATTGCCGACGAAGGAAGTTATGTGAGCTACCTTGAGGGATGCACGGCTCCTAAAAGAGATGAGAATCAGTTACACGCTGCAGTAGTAGAGCTGATTGCAATGGAAAATGCCGAGATCAAATACAGTACCGTCCAAAACTGGTATCCGGGAGATAAAGAGGGTAATGGAGGTATTTACAATTTTGTAACCAAACGCGGTGTTTGTCGTGGCGCTAATGCCAAAATCTCGTGGACACAGGTAGAGACGGGATCTGCCATTACCTGGAAATATCCCAGTGTAATTTTACAGGGCGATAATTCAAGCGGGGAGTTTTATTCTGTTGCGGTTACCAAAGGCAAACAGATTGCCGATACCGGAACCAAAATGCATCATATTGGCAAAAACACTAAAAGCCGGATTATTTCGAAAGGGATATCTGCCGGAGAGGGACAAAACAGTTACCGCGGTTTGGTGCAGGTAGGCACCCGCGCCGACAATGCCAGGAATTTCACCCAGTGCGATTCATTGCTGATTGGCGACCGCTGCGGGGCCCATACATTTCCCTATATCGAATCAAAAAACAGTACCGCTACCATTGAACATGAAGCTACAACCTCCAAGATTGGTGAAGACCAGATCTTTTACCTGAATCAAAGAGGTATTGATACAGAAAAAGCAGTGGCACTGATTGTAAACGGGTATGCCAAAGAAGTCTTAAATCAACTGCCAATGGAGTTTGCCGTTGAAGCCCAAAAATTACTTTCCATCTCACTCGAGGGCAGTGTGGGATAGGAACCAATTATTAAAAAAGAAAAGCACTCAAGTATTAAACCAGAAACACAGATCAGACATGTTACTTAATATTAAAAATCTACAGGCTAAAGTTGAAGATAAACAGATATTAAAAGGAGTAAACCTGCAGGTAAATGCTGGTGAAGTTCATGCCATAATGGGACCAAACGGTTCGGGCAAAAGCTCACTGGCTTCCGTTTTAGCAGGCAGAGAAAACTTTGAAGTTACCGGCGGGAAAGTGCTTTTTGACGATAAAGACCTGCTGGAATTTTCACCTGAAGACAGGGCAAGGGAAGGATTATTCCTGGCATTCCAATATCCTGTTGAAATACCAGGTGTATCAAATATAAATTTTTTACGCACGGCATTAAATGAAATCAGAGCGTATCATAATCAACCGACACTGGAATCAAAAGAGTTCCTGAGGCTCACCCGCGAAAATCAAAAACTCGTTGAGTTTGATGCCAAACTTACCAACCGTTCTCTAAACGAAGGTTTTTCGGGAGGAGAAAAAAAGAGAAACGAAATTTTTCAGTTGGCAATGCTCAATCCCAAACTGTCCATCCTCGATGAAACAGATTCAGGACTTGATATAGATGCATTGAGAATTGTTGCCAATGGTGTAAATAAACTTCGTTCCGATAAGAATGCTTTTATCGTGATTACCCACTATCAGCGCCTGCTCGATTATATTGTTCCCGACTTTGTGCATGTATTATATGACGGCAGAATAGTAAAATCAGGCACCAGGGAACTGGCACTCGAACTGGAAGAAAAAGGTTACGACTGGATAAAAGAACCAGTTACCTCAGCATCCATTTGATGAATAACCGTAATCGGAATAATAATGATCACCACTACTTCACTATACGACCAGTTAATATCTTTTTATAATAACAATTCCGCCGGCGATGAACAACCCTGGCTGAAGGATCTGCGGGCACGTGCTTTTGATGCATTTTCAACACAGGGTTTTCCCACAACAAAAAATGAAGACTGGCGGTTTACAAATATCTCCGCTTATCTGAAAGAAAACTATTCTTTACTGCCTGGTTCTGTGTCGCTGCAAAATGTAAAAAGTGCAAATGCTATCCCTTCATTTGACGGATACGAGATAGTGTTAAAAAACGGGATGCTAAATGAAGATGTGAATATTGAAGGGGTAAAAGTTACCCCATTCCGTACTGCGCTTCAGGACGATCATCTGAAGTTATACCTTTCAAAATTTATCCCACTTCAAAAAAACCCATTCGCAGCTTTGAATACTGCATTGTTTCAAAATGGTATTGTAATTGAAGCGGAAAAGAATGCTATAGTTGATAAGCCCATACATCTTATCCATGTATATAATGCAGAGGACCCTGTTTTCATTCACCCCAGGTTACTCGTAATAGCTAACAGAAACAGTAAACTCCAGGTAGTGGAATCTGTATTTGTAACAGGTGAAAGCCCCCTGTTCCTGAATAATGTTACGGAATGTTATATCGCCGAAAATGCACAGGTTGATAAATATTATCTTCAGGCTTTTTCACCCAATATCAGGCTGGTGAATTTTACCCAGTGCGTGCAAAGCAGCAACAGTTTATACAACAATTACACTTATACTATACCGGGAGCAAACCTGGTTCGCAACAATCTGCACCTCGATCTGAATGGGACAAATACAGAAAGCCATCTGTACGGGCTTTATCTTACCGGCAGTAATCAACTGGTAGACAACCACACTTCAGTACATCACCTCTTCCCCAATTGCATGAGCAATGAACTATATAAGGGTGTGCTGATGGATAGCTCAAGAGCTGTATTCAACGGAAAAATATTTGTGCATCAGGATGCGCAAAAGACCAATGCATTTCAGCAAAACAACAATATGTTGCTTAGCAACAAAGCAGTAATAGATTCTAAACCCCAGCTTGAAATATTTGCCGATGATGTAAAATGCAGTCATGGTTCCACTGTGGGCAGTTTCAATAATGAAGCGCTATTCTATCTCAAATCAAGAGGAATAGGTGAAAAGGCAGCACGCAACCTGCTGGTGAATGCCTTTGCATTTGATGTAACCAACAAAATTCAAATCCCGGCGGTGAGAAAATATATTGAAAAGCTGATTACCCAAAAAATGTCGGAAGCGTATGACTAACAGTGATACGATATTTACAAGCACACTCGATATTGAGAAACTAAGAAAAGATTTTCCGATCCTGCAGACTAAAGTATACGGTAAACCACTTGTATATTTTGACAATGCGGCTACTACTCAAAAACCGCTATCGGTTTTAAAAAATCTCGAAGACTATTATAAAAATTACAACAGCAATGTACACCGGGGGGTGCACCTTCTCAGTCAGCAGGCAACAGATGCTTACGAGCAGGCCCGGAAGAAAGTAGCGGCATTCATCAATGCTGCCCACGACTATGAAATAATATTTACAAAAGGCACTACCAATAGTATTAACCTGGTAGCTTCTTCTTTTGGAAAAAGATTCCTTACCACAGGCGACGAAGTACTAATCTCTGAAATGGAACATCACTCCAATATAGTTCCCTGGCAATTGATTTGTGAAGAGAAAAATGCCGCGTTGAAAATTATTCCTGTTGACAATAATGGGGAACTAATTATGGAGGAATTTGACAGGCTGCTTACTGAGAAAGTAAAAATCGTAGCCCTTACTTATGTTTCCAATACACTTGGTACGGTAAACCCGGTGAGGAACATCATCCAAAAGGCACATGCCAAAAATATTCCGGTATTACTGGATGCCGCCCAGGCAATTCAGCATATACCCATAGATGTACAGGAACTCGATGCAGATTTTATGGCATTTTCGTCACACAAAATGTTTGGACCAACCGGAGCAGGCATACTATACGGGAAAGAAAAATACCTGAATGCCATGCCACCTTACGAAGGCGGTGGCGACATGATTAAGAACGTAACCTTTGCCAAAACCACTTACAACGAACTCCCTTTTAAATTTGAAGCAGGCACCCCAGATATGTCGGGAGCTATCGGACTGGGTGCTGCTATTGATTATATACAACAGACGGGTATACACGCAATTCAGCATGCCGAAGAAGAGTTGATTGCTTATGCGTACGATCAACTTTCAGCCATACCCTCACTCCGTTTTATCGGCAATGCAAAACACCGGGCCGGGGCAATTTCTTTCCTTGTAGGAAATATACATCCTTTTGACATGGGAGAAATCCTTGACAAACAGGGTATAGCCGTAAGAACAGGGCACCACTGTACACAGCCACTTATGGAACGCTTCAGCATTCCGGGTACTGTCCGTGCATCGTTTTCGGTTTATAATACCAAAAACGAAGTAGATGCACTGATAAAGGGCATAGAAAAAGCCAGGAAAATGCTTGAATAGTAAATTTGATATCCGCTCAAAGTTGCGGAACTTTGCCGCATGACCATCAAAGAACAGCAGGACTCCATCATTGACGAATTCAGTCTTTTTAACGACTGGACTGAGAAATATGAATATATTATTCAGTTGGGCAAAGAGCTTCCCCTGATTGATGAACAATACAAAACAGACGATCATCTTATCAGGGGTTGCCAGTCGAAAGTATGGCTGCATGCAGAGCTTAAAGATGGAAAGGTATATTTTACGGCAGACAGCGATGCACTAATCACCAAGGGTTTAGTGAGCATGATGGTACGTGTGCTTTCTGAACAACCGCCAAAAGCTATAGCAGAAGCTCCTATATATTTTATTGATGAGATAGGCTTGAAAAGTCATTTGTCAATGACACGGTCAAACGGATTGCTGTCTATGCTCAAGCAAATGAAAATGTATAGTGTGGCTTTTCAGCAACAGGTAACCGGTTAGTTTTTCAGTATAAAATATAAACAATGGAATCACTAAAAGATAAAGCAGAAGAAGTATTAAGAACAGTGTACGATCCCGAAATTCCGGTGAATATCTGGGACCTGGGATTGGTGTATGAATTGCAGGTGGATGAAACTGAAAAAAAAGTAAAAATCATCATGACACTTACCGCGCCTGCATGCCCTGTCGCCGGCGATATTATTGCCGAAGTACAGCAAAAAACGGAAGCCATTGAAGGCGTAAAAGATGTGCATGTACATCTGACCTTTGATCCACCCTGGAATAAAGAGATGATGACTGAAGAAGCTAAACTGGAATTGGGTTTTTTATAAAAGAAGTTTCATATATCGCATATAAGTTATAAACAGTCTTATCAGTACAAAAAAATTTCAGCACAACTTTATCTTCTTTCCTGAGTATCATTTAATAATTTAATGTCTTCCAAACTTAAGACAAAATAAAATCCGCTTAACCTGATTTATTTTATTGATGAAAAGAAGAAGTTGATAGTTATTATTTCCATTTACCATCACAAAAGGAATCCCAAAGGAAAGTATATTAAAACAAAAGGGAAAAAAGACGGTAATTCAGAAACCAAATAGTCTTATTGCCGGATGTAATTTTCAAATGGAATGCAATAAACCTATAAGTTTACTTTTTTTTGCCAATATTTTTTACCTTCATGTTCTACTTACCAAAATACTGTGAGAGAGCAGAAAGAATATATTATTGATAAAACCCTGTTCACCAATATAGCCGGTGGTAATGAGGAAATGTTTGCAACATTGGTTCACGAGCTATATAAAAAATTCTTTCCCTTTACTGTCTCACTTATTAAATCCGAAACCGAAGCAGACGATATCCTGCAGGACGTTTTTCTAAAAATATGGCTTAACCGCTCCACTCTTACTACTATAGAAAACCCTTCAGGATGGATATATACTATCATTGCTAATACTGCCTCTAATTATTTAAGATCAAGAATCAGGCGTGAACTGAAGATTAATGCATTAAGCGCTCAATCTGGCATTACTGATGAAATAGAAAGTGAAATAGACGCAAAATTTACGCAATCTTTGATTGATCAGGCTGTAGACCTCCTCCCCCAAAAACGTAAACTCGTATTTTTAATGAGCAAAAAAGAAGGGCTTAGCCGAAAAGAAATTGCCGACAGGCTTCATATCTCCGAAAATACAGTTCGCAACCAGCTTGCAGAAGCTATACAATTTATTCGTGAGCACCTGAATTACAAAGGCGACCTGACGCTTCCCGCCATATTGATCTTGTTTTACATTTCCTGAAAAAAAATTTCTGCCGGATAGTACAGGAAACAATGATGCGGTGTCTTTAATGATTATATGCGAGACAATATTGATTTCAGCTATTTAGTACAGGGATATATTTCGAATACACTTTCGGAGGAAGAGAAACGACTGTTGCTGGAATCATTAAACGACAGGGAGAATATAAGCAAGCTGAGTGAAATGTTTGCCGGATGGTATAATCAGGCTGCACAGGAAGGTTTTGATTACGACAAAGAGAAAGTGGATGGAATGATTAGGGATATCTTAGCAAATAGTTCCCGGTCGAAGCTCTCAGCAGTTATTACAGAACCTCTATCCTCAAAAACTATTGA